>NZ_DEPM01000110.1:0-26183 GCF_002358775.1 Martelella sp. UBA3392 | reverse complement strand
TCCGGCAGGCCGACATAGGGGGCCGCGAACATCATCGGCAACAGGATCAGTGTCCAAAGTCCGACGACGCACTGCCCGCGCACGATCACCTCGCGGCGCACCTGCAGCACAGCGCCGGCGAGCGGAAACAGTGCCAGCAATGCCCAGCCCTTGGCCCAGCCGATGCTCGACTTGATGGTCTGCTTCAGGCCAAGGCCCCACTGCAGGTGCCCGCCCCAAAGCGCGATCAGCATGACCAGCATGCCGGCGATCCACAGCCAGACGATGAGCGGTACCGGTCCCGCCGGTCTCAGCGAAGGGCGCAGCGAAGGGCCGAAATAAAGCGAGATCACCGCAAGCGCGAACAGCGACCAGCCGAGAACCGGGCCGACCACGTAAAGCGCGCCGAAGGCATAGAACAGCCAGGTGAAGACCAGCGTCTTGTAGACGATGGTCTCCGGGATGTTTTGCGGCCGGAACGACAGGTTCATCTCACTTGCCTTCGGTAAAGAGGCGGACGGCACGGCCGAGGATCGGCTGACGGATCCAGGCGAGAAGCAGGCTGAAGAGCGCGAATGCGCTGCCCGCCACGCCGCCGGCAATGGCGATCTTGATGTTGGGCGAGGTCGGCGCGTAGTCGATCGACGGCGCGCTGACGACCTGAACCATCGGATAGGAGGCGAAAACATCCGACTTCGCGGTGTTGATGCGGGCAAGCGCCGAGGCAAACACGGCCTCCGCTACCTTGTATTCGCGCTTCAGTGCATCGAGTCTGGCGGCGGCATCCGAAAGGTTGCGAACGCGCGCCTCGCCCTTCTCAAGCGATGCCTGCTTGGTCGCGATTTCGACCGCAAGTCCGCGGGCTTCGGCGGCAAAGGTCACCAGGTTGGACAAAAGGCCTGCCCGCTGGCCATCGGCCAGCGCATCGACCTCGCCGGCCAACTCCAGCGTATCGAAACCGGCCAGGGTGACGCCGCGGCTCGAAAGCCGGTCACGCAGACCAGTGACACGGTTGTTGGCGCCGACGATCTTGGGATGTTTCGGGCCGAAATTGACCGCCAACTTGGCGAGATCGGCACTGTCACTCGCCAGATTATCGGCAAGCGCTACATATTGCGGGTCAGCGCGCAGCTTGAGGATGATGGCCGCGATTTCAGGCGTGGTTTCGAGCGTGCGGCTGAGGGTCGCGATCCGCTCGCGCAGTTCATCGAGACGCGCCCGGCTGGCCGCGATCTCGAGTTGAAGATCCTCGTTATCGGCGACGATCGCGTCATACTGTTCGTTGGACTTCAGGCCGCTGTCGCGCTGCAGATCGGCAATGGCCTCGCGGGCATCGTCGACCTTTGCCTGATAAGCGTCGATCGCAGTAACGACCGAGCTTTCGCGGCGGACAATCTCATCATTGCGCAGCTTGTCGAGTTCGAAAAGAAAGGCATCCAGCAGCGCCTCGTTGCGGTCGCGCGCCTCTTCCGGCGTCGAGCCCTTGAGCGCGATCTGGATGAAACTGGTCTGGTCGAGAAGCTTGATGCGCGGCTTGCCGAAAGCGGAGGCTTCCTGGCCGAGCGCCTCGGCGGCGCGCTCAAGCACCTGCGGCGAGGACAGCAGGCTCTGATAGGTCACCGTCGGGCTCAGCGTCGAGCTGGAATAGGCCGAGTTGGCCGAAGACGACGCCTGGCCGATGTCGGAAAGGTTGATCGAGGTGGAAGCGCCAGCGCCCGGCAGGATCAGCGCCATGTCCGAGGAAAACGTCAGCGGGGCGTAGCGCACATAGGAGATCACCGGCGCCCAGATGGCGCCGAGCATGATGCCGCCAAGGAGAACGTAGCGCGGAAGGCGCCCGGAATCGCCCGGTTTGCCGCCGGAAGCCACGCGCCACAGGCTGACCTTGCCGCCGCGGCTGAGGTGGAGGAAACGCGGAATGTAGAAAACGGCGCGGATGATCGCCTTCGCGGCGCGGCCTGTCCACAGTACAGGCTTCAACAGACGCGGTGTGCGGCGTGCTTTGTGCTGATTGTTTTCGAATGCGCTGGTCTTCATCAAACGGTCCCCCGGTTCGAGTTCGCGTTCTTATAAAGACCGACCGCCCTCCAGGGGCCGGCACGATGGCACTAGCGGCACGCCCTTTCGCGACCGCCGCTAGCCTTTCGGATAGTTTTCAGAAAAGCCCTTCATTCTTCGCGATCATCGCGGCCATGGTGCGGTTGCGCGCGTCAAGCTTGCGGCACAGCGTCTTGACGTGAAGCTTGACGGTTACTTCCTGGAGGTCGAGCGTGCGCGCGATTTCCTTGTTGGAGTGCCCCTCGACGAGGCCCTTCAACACCTCCATCTCGCGCTTGGTAAGTTTTTTCTCCAGCGGATGGGCGGTCTTTTCCTCCTTCTCGGTCATGAATTGGACCGGCGCATATTGCTCGCCCGCCGCCATGAAACGCACCGCATGGATCAGCGACTTGGCCGGCAGGCTCTTCGGCAGGAAACCGGCCGCGCCTGACGCGAGCGCCTCCTCGGCCACATCGCGCGAGGCGGTGCCCGACAGGATTGCAACGGGGCTTCCGAAATTGAGTTCTTTCGCCTTGGCAAGACCTTCAAGCCCGTTCATGCCCGGCATCGAATAGTCGAGCAGGACCAGATCGAACGGGCCTTCCCTGTTCATAAGCTCGGCCGCGCCGTCAAAATCGGCGGCCGCGGAAATCCGCAGTCCCGGCTCGTTGGACAGGAAGGCGCATATGGTGTCGCGCACCAGTTCATGATCGTCCGCTATCAATATCTTCATGAGCTTCCCCTTCCCATGAGCTCCGCCGCAAACCTCATCCTTAACTTATAAAGGGATGCCCTGTCACCGTTGGCGGGCGTGGTTATAGCCTAAGGGATAGGCAAATGCGCGGAGCCTTACCCTTCGGATAGGCGCCTGATCCTAAAGCAGCGGTTTGCCTTCCCGCGGCGCAATACGCCTATGCTCTCAGACATGCCGGCTCGCCTTCCTCGATAAGGCACGGCACAGTCCCGTGCGGCATCTTCTTCCCAACAGCAACACGCATGATGGAGAGGCAGATGGCCGCTTTCAACACAGTTTCGCTTTTCGGACTTCCGATTGTCAGCGCTTCCCAGCAGGAAGCAATAGCCGGAATGCTCGCCGCGTCGCAGGAAAAGCGCACCGCCGCGTTCCTCAACGCCCATTGCATGAACATCCACAAGGATGATGCGTCCTATCGCTGGGCCGTGAGCAAGGCAGACTACCTGCTGCCGGACGGATCCGGCATGAAGCTTGCCGCCAGGCTGCAGAACAAGAGCTTCGAAGCCAATCTCAACGGAACCGATCTGTTCGCGCCACTGTGCCAGGAGGCCGCAAGGCTCGGTCGGTCGATCTTTTTCTTCGGCAGTCAGGATGGCGTGGCGGAAGCTGCGGCCAACCGCGCTTGCGAACTGGCGCCCGGCCTGAAGATCGCCGGCACGCGCCACGGCTTTTTCGCCAAGGACGACGAGGCCGGGATCATCGACGCGATCAATCGCTCCGGCGCCGATATCGTGCTGGTTGCGCTCGGCGTTCCGATGCAGGATGTCTGGATTGCCCGCAACCGCCACAAGCTTGATGCCGCCATTGTCATGGGCGTCGGTGCGCAGTTCGATTTCTTTGCCGGCCGCGTCTCCCGCGCGCCCGTTATCTTCCGCAAGGCCGGTTGCGAATGGGTCTGGCGGCTGATGATCGAACCGCGCCGGATGGCCAAGCGCTATCTGGTCGGCAATGTCCGTTTTGTCTTCAATGCCTGGCGCGAAGCCCGCCTCGCGCGCGCCGGAGCGACGGCGGCGACGGCCGTGCGCGGAAAGCGTCTGCTCGATATTGCGGTTGCATCCTCGGCGCTGATCATGCTCTCACCGCTGATGGCGAGCACTGCGCTTGCGGTCGCCGCGACCTCGCGCGGGCCCGTTTTCTTCCGCCAGACCCGCGTCGGCGAGAACGGGAAGCCCTTTACCATGCTGAAGTTCCGCTCGATGTATCGTGACGCGGAGGCCCGGCGCGCGGCCTTGCTGGAAACCAGCGACCGCGAGGGCATCTGCTTCAAGTCGCGCAAGGATCCGCGTGTCACCCCCGTCGGGCGGATCATGCGCAAGCTCTCGATCGACGAACTGCCGCAGATACTCAACGTGCTAAAAGGCGACATGTCGATCGTCGGTCCGCGGCCGGCGCTGCCGCAGGAAGTCGCGGCCTATGCGCCCGAAGCCATGTCGCGGCTTGCCGCCAAGCCCGGCATTACCGGCCTCTGGCAGGTCTCCGGGCGCGCTGAAATCGGCTTCGAGCGCATGCTGCAGATGGACAACGCCTATATCCGCTCGCGCAGCATCGTGCTCGACCTGACGATTATCGCGCTGACCGTGCGGGCGGTTTTCTCGGGGCGCGGCGCATATTGAGACAATTCCGGTGAAGGACGGGCGCATTGTGATCGGCCGTCTTTCTATCCTTTCGTATAGCCGAACCATCCATGTTTGCATGCCCTGCGCGGCGCAGTTCGGTGTAAATTCCACGTCGTTACCTCCTCTTTTAAGGAAGGCAGAAATCATGATCCGACCTATTCTTCTGCTGGCCGCCATCGCGCCGCTCATGCTTGCAGGGCCGGCCCTGGCCGAGGATCTGGCGAAGCCGTCCGGCCGCGTCATTCTCACCGTCTCCGGCAATATCGACCAGACCAACACACCGGACAGCACGGCCGAATTCGATCTCGCCATGCTGGACGCTCTGCCCCAGACCCGTTTTGAGACGTCGACGATTTGGACCGACGGCACGGCGGAGTATTCCGGGGTTGAGCTTTCCACGCTGCTTGAGGCGGTCGAAGCCGATGGCACGCAACTGCTGATGACCGCGCTCAACGATTACGCGATCGAGGTGCCGGCCAGCGAGGCGGTTTCCGGCGGCCCCATTCTGGCAACGCGGGTCGATGGCAGACCGCTTTCCGTCAGGGACAAGGGGCCGATCTGGGTGATCTATCCCTTCGATGACAACGAGGCCTACAAGACAGAGGTCACATATTCACGTAGCATATGGCAGTTGAAGTCGATCGAAGTGGAAGACTGATCCGATGAAGGAACAGGCGGTCAACGGCATTCCCGCCCGAAGGCCGCAGAACTGGAAAGGCGTCTACGTCGCCGCCGGCCTCCTGCTGCTGGCGGTGATGCTGGTGTTGAGCCTGCTTGCCGCCCAGCTGATGCAGGAACTCTCCCGGCTGCGCTCGGCCTCGATCGACAATGTGCAATGGTCGATGGCGCAGGTGCAGGTCGAGCTTCTCGTGCTGGAATCGGCCGTGGACGACGCAATCCACAACAATACGCCGCAGGCGCTCGACGAGGTGCGCCAGCGTTTTGACATCTTCTACAGCCGGATCGACACGCTTCAACAAGGCTCCGTCTTCAGCGGCTTGACGCTGGAAATCCGGGCGCGCCAGGTTCTTGAGCACCTGATGGACACGCTCAACCGTTTCATCCCGATCATCGACGGGTCCGATGAGGCACTGTCCGCCGCTCTTCCCGTTCTGGACGATGCATTCGTGGCGATGCGCGCCGATGTCCGCGCCATTTCGCTAACAGGGGTGCGTCTCCTGGCGGAGCAATCTGACAGGGACCGGCAGGCCTTTTCCAGCGTATTGCTGCGCACCGGGCTGGTTGCTGCCGGCGTCATGGCCGCGATGTTTCTCGCGCTCTTCCTCGCCATCTGGCAATTTCGCATCGCGCGCGTCCGAACGGAAGACCTTCAGACCCAGAACCTGCTTTACGAAAGCGCCATCAATGCCTCGCTGGAAGCGATCATCGTGTCCGACGAGAACGGGCGCATCCTCGATTTCAATCCGGCGGCCGAGCAATTGTTCGGCTACAAGCGCGAGCATGCCATAGGCGTCAACGCGGAGAAGCTCATCATCCCGAAAGAGGACCTGCAGCTTCACCGCGAAAGACGCGTCCAGTTTCTCGAACAGTTCCGCGGCGGCGAAGCCAACCTTTCCGGACGGCTGGAAATCAACGCCATGCGCGCCGATGGAGAGGTTTTCCCGGCAGAGGTCTCGATCGGTCTGACGCGCCGCGGCGACGGACGCATCATTGTCACATACATGCGCGACATATCCGAGCGCAAACGGGCGCAGGAAAACCTGACGCAAGCGCGCGATGACGCTGTCGCCACCGCAAAGGCCAAGTCTGACTTTCTCGCCGTCATGAGCCACGAGATGCGCACGCCGCTCAACGGCGTCATGGGGCTGCTCGACATGCTGGGCGAAACCCGGCTGACCCGCAAACAGCGCGACTATGTCGAAACCGCGATTTCTTCCGGCGAAATTCTTCAGAACCATATCGACGACGTCCTCAACATCACCCGCATCGAGGCCGGAGTCACGAAACTCAATCCCGTCCGATTCGAGGTCGCGCCGCTTCTGACCGAACTGAAAAAGATGAATGATCCGGCGGCGCAAAGGCGCGGAAACACCATTGTGACAACCATCGCCGAAGGGGCCGCTTTCTGCGATCAGGACCGCCACGCCTTGCGTCAGGTGCTGATCAATCTTGTCGGCAATGCGGTGAAATTCACTGAAAACGGTACGATCGCCGTTGAAGCCGCACCCTGGGGCGAAGACGGCTGGATCGAGTTTTCCGTCAGCGACACCGGCATCGGAATAAGCCAGGACGACGCCAAGCGGATTTTCGAGGATTTTGTGATGCTCGATCCCTCTTACAAACGCACCGCGCCCGGCTCGGGCCTGGGACTTGGAATTTCGCGGAGGCTCGTTGACCTCATGGGCGGCGAGATCGGGGTTGAAAGCGAACCCGGCAGCGGAAGCCGCTTCTACCTTCGCCTGCCGCCTCTGGTCGTATTGGACCAGAAGCCGGTCGAGACGGAACGTGCCGGTTCGACCACGCCGGATATCGCACAGGCGAACCTCTCCGTGCTGCTCGTCGAAGACAATGAAACAAACCGCTTCGTCGCGCGCGAGATGCTCAAGAAACACGGTTGCCGGATCACCGAGGCACATGACGGCATTGAAGGCGTGGAGAAGGCCGCCAGCGAGCGCTTCGATGTGATCTTCATGGATGTCAGCATGCCGCGGCTCGACGGGATCGGAGCGACGCGGGCGATCCGCGAGGGCGACGGACTTTCCCGCGACACGCCGATCATCGGTTTGACGGCCCATGCGCTGCCTGACGAGCGACGCAGGCTTGAAGAATCCGGCATGGTGGATTGCATCGTCAAGCCACTCAGAAGCGCAAAGGTGCGCGAAGTCATCGGTGCGCTACTGCTGCAAATATCAGCGCCGGACGACCGTTCGTTGGAAACCAACGCGGCCGACGAGGATGCCGGGCTTATCGACCATGAGACATTGGCCGAACTGACAGAGGCGCTGCCGCCCGATCTGTTCCACCGCCAGCTTGAGCGGTTCAAGGCCGAACTTGCTGAATCGAAGGCGAGGTTCTGCGGGGAGCCCGATCAGCGCTTCGACCTCGAAGAACTGGCGGCCTGCGCCCACAAGTTGGCCGGTTCCGCTGCCGTGTTCGGCGCCCTTGCCCTGCGCGCGGCGCTGCTGGATGTCGAGTCCGCGGCAAAACATGGCGCGGGCGAAGAGGTCGCTCCGCTCTGCGAGACGGCGAGCGAAACAGCGCAAAGGACGCTTCGAGCGCTTTCGGATCTGACTGCCTGACCGGCCAAACGCGGTCAGATGATAACGCCCAGCGCTCCGATGATGCCGAGCTTGGTGGCAAGATCGGTGATGTTTATCACCGAGGAATCATAGCAAGCCAGTGCGTCGCCCGGCATCAGATAGGGATCGAAATCATCGCGGTCGCCGCGCCGCAACAGCTCCTCGAGATTGCGCTCGATCACGATCGACTGGCCGGTAATGGGGTTGCGCGTGAACAGCACAGCCGAGCGGTTGGAATTGGTCAGCCGCGCCCCGCCGACGCAATTGAGGCTGAAAACGGCCTGCAGGAACCGCGTTCCATACCGCAGTTCGACCGTATCCTTGGAAATCGCCGCCTGCGCATTGGATGACGCCGGCACGGCCAGGTTCGACATGAACACCTTGACGCCTGGCGGCGCGACGGCGGAAGGGGCCATCAACTCTTCCTGAAAGCAGTGTCTGCTCGGGATCTCGACCTGGTCGCCTTCCAGCAGAACCGGGTCGGGATAGGCGTGGCCGGTGACCACCGGTCGCATGTCGTAAGTCCGCTTGTGGCCACCGCGCCAGACGGTGACGCGCGAAAGGTCCGCATCGGGACGCACGCCGCCGGCCGATTGCAGGGCGCGGGCCAGGCGCCGCTCGCTGGTGCGCCCGCCAAGGGTTTCCTGCCGCAACCGATCGAGTGATGTCGCCGCGACCGAGCCTACGGTGACCGAGCCCGGCTCGAAGACGGCGCCTGCAACGAAGACGCGCGCGGGGGCAAAATCCATCACGCGGATCGATACCAGCGGCACGGTGTTGTAAAGCCCCTCGTCGATCAGGGCCTTGCGCACGCTTTCCTCGATGGAGTCGACCGAGCGCCCCTTGGCGCTGACCGGCGGCACATACATCAAGCGCAGCATGCCGTCCTGCGAGATTTCGTACTTGCCGGAAATCTCGTCGTCGTCGGAAATCGAGACCTCGATCAGATCGCCCGGCGACAGGATATCGATATCGGCTGGCACCATGCGGCTGCCGGGCGGGCCGAGCGTCTGGTCGGGCGCGCAGCGCTGGGCATTCATCAGAACGGAGGATTTTTGCAGGCGTTCGGCCTCGTCATCGGACGTTGCGCGATACTGCGCCTGATAGCTTTCGCCGTCCCTGACGTTTTCGCTGTTCTCGATCGGCTCAAGCGAGGCGCAGCCCTGCGCGAGCGCAAGAAGCGATACAAGCGCGACCCGGCCGGAGGCTGATTTCAGACGATTTTTCAAACGCTTTTGACCCACACTGCAAGGCGGCTCTTTCACCTGGCCGCTGATACGCCCACTAACCACATGGCCTGCAGCCTGTCGCCTATACCAAAGGATAGACCGCAGAGCCGAATGGGCGCTCCCATGACCTTCGGGAACCCCAAAGACCAGCCTCCTCTCATTTATAAACCTAACACAACGAAACCCGACGTCCACCGCTTACAAACAAGGCCGGATACCAAGATGTTCATGCTCAGACAGAAAATTGCTGACGCTGCCTCTTCGCCGCTTCTGCGCGGCGCTTCGGCCTATCTCGCGTCGGAGGCCGCTGCGAAGGTCTCCCGGCTCGCGGTCGTCGTCGCGATGGCCCGCTTCCTCTCCCCCCTGGAAATCGGCATCGCGGCGGCGGCCATGGCGGGTTCGGACATCCTGAAGTCGCTCGCCGAAAACGGCGTCGGCCAGCGCATCATCATCGCCAAAGACGGCGAACTCGACGCGGTCGCCAAGCGCGCCCACCAGATTTTCTGGATCTGGTGCACGTTGCTGACCGTCCTGCAGATCGCTGTCGGCGCCGGTGTCTGGCTTGCCGGCGGCAGCATCATGACCTTCGCCCTGATGGCGCTTCTCGGTCTTGAATATCTGTTCATGCCCGGCGGCCTCGTTCAGTGCGCCCTTGCCATGCGCAAAGGCATGCTGGCCCGTACGGCTGCCGTCTCCGGCGCGCAGAATGTCAGCGCCAATCTGCTGACGGTCGTCCTCGTGGCGCTTTTCCCAAGCCCGCTCGCGGTGGTTCTGCCGAAGCTGATGTCGGCACCTGTCTGGCTCATCGGCATGCGGCGACTGGTTCACTGGCGCCCCGCGCCGGACGTTGCGCCGGCGCCACTTTCCGCCTTCACCCGCTTCGGCGCGTCGGTGCTCGGCATCGAATTCGTGAAAGCGCTGCGCGCGCAGGCTGACAAGCTGATTGTCGGCGCTGTTCTCGGGACCGAGGCGCTCGGCATCTATTTCTTCGCCTTCAACGCCGGGGTGGGCATCTCCACCTCACTGGCGACCGCATTGTCGACGGTCCTGTTTCCGTATCTGTCGACCAGCGGCGACCGGGTTCTGGCGCTCAAGCGCGGCCTAACGCTGGCCATGACGGCGATCACCGTCGTCGCTGTCGCCCAGAGCCTGGCTGCCTCCTCCTATGTGTCGCTGGTCTTCGGGGACAAATGGGCATCGGTCGCGCCGCTGGTTGCCATTCTCTGCCTGACGGCGATCCCGAACATGCTGTGGTCGGTCACCGCCCAGTGGTTGCGCTCCGGCGGCCGGGCAGAGCGCGAACTGGCGCTGTCGCTGATCGCAGGCGCAGTCATCACCGCGACCGCCTTTGTCGCAGCGCCTTACGGACTGACGACCCTGGCATGGGCGACCCTGACCGCCGCGACCATTGCGCAGATCGCCGTTTCGCTGCCCGTTCTCGCAAAAGCCTTCGGCGCAAATGCCGGAACCCGCAACAACCCCGCGCTTCAGGGAGCATGAGCATGCCCAGATTTTCAGTTGTCATTCCCTGCTACAATGCCGCGGAAACCATCGCGGAAACGCTGACCTCGGTGCTCGATCAGACCTTCTTCGACTTCGAAGTCATCATCGTCGATGATGGTTCCACGGATGAAACCGTCGCCATTGCGGACTGGTTTGCCGAGCGCAGCCGACGCATCCGCATCGTAAGCCAGACCAATGAGGGGCCGAGCGTTGCCCGCAACCGCGCCGTTTTCGATCATGCCCAGGGCGAGCTGATCGCCTTCCTCGATGCCGACGACATATGGCCCCTCGACCGACTGGATATTCTCGACCGCCGGTTTGCAAAGGCCAATGCGCCGACTGCCGCCTATGGCCGCGTCGCCTTCTTTTCGGAGAGCGTCAGCGACATTGAAACCCATTCTACGGTCTCCTCGAAGCCGTTGACGATCGCCGATCTGATTGCGGAAAACGAGACCTGCACGATGTCGAACATCGTCGTCACGCGCGAGGCCTTCGTCGCCTCCGGCGGTTTCAGCACCTGCATCGTTCACGGCGAAGACGTCGAATGGCTTGTGCGGATGGCGGCACAAAGGGCCCGGATCGAAGGCATCGATGCGGTGCTGACCTGCTACCGCGCAAACCGCAACGGCCTGTCCTCGGACCTGACGGCCATGCGCCGCTCCTGGGAAACGGCGCTGTCGACCGCGCGCCGGCTGAACGTGGCGCTGTCGCAGGACGAGATCGATGCAGCCGAAGCCACGCATCTGCGCTACCTCGCACGTCGCGCGCTACGACTGGAAAGCGCGCGTGGAACGGCGCTCAAGCTTGCCCTCCAGGCGCTGCGGATGAGCCCTCGGGCCTTTTTCAAACAACCGCGGCGGGGCGCTCTGACCCTTGGCGCGGCCATCATCGAAGCTCTTTGCCCGTGCGCCTTCAAGCGCATTTCGGCCAACCACTGACCATCATCCGGAGGATGTCGCTATGAAAAACCTGTCTCCCGCCGCCAGCATCGTCGTTCCGGCCTACAATGCCGCGACGACCATTCGCGAAACGCTCGATTCCCTGATCGACCAGACCTTTGCCGATTGCGAGATCATTGTCGTCGACGATGGTTCGAGCGACAGCACCGGCGCCATTGTCGAAGGTTATACCGATCCGCGCATCCGCCTGATCTCGCAGGCCAATCGCGGCCTTGCCGGCGCCCACAACACCGGCATTGCCGCCGCGAAGGGTGCCTATATCGGCTTTTGCGACGCCGACGATCTGTGGCTGCCGGAAAAGCTCGAACTGCATATCCGCCACCTTCAGGAAAATCCGGATGTCGGCATCAGCTTTGCTGGTTCCAGCCTGATCGATCGCGACGGCAAGTCGGTTGGCATCAATCAGTCGCCGAAGCTGAAAAACATCACCGCTGCCGATGTCTTCTGCCGCAATCCGATCGGCAATGGTTCCGCTGCCGTGATCCGCGCCGAAGCACTCGATGGCTTTGCCTACCGTCCCGCCGGCGAAACCGAACGCGACTGGTGGTTCGATGAAAATTTCCGCCAGTCCGACGATATCGAGGGCTGGTTGCGTTTCATCGTCACCCAGGATTGGAAGATCGAAGGCATTCCGGGACATCTGACGCTCTACCGCATCCATATCGGTGGGCTTTCGGCCAATGTCGAAAAGCAGTTTCAGACCTGGCTTGCCATGCGCGACAAACTCGCACGGATCGCGCCCGACCTGATCGCGCGGCACGGCGACCGCGCTGCGGCGTATCAGTTGCGTTACCTGGCGCGGCGTTGCGTTTCCATGCGTCAGGGCCGCGCAGCGCTCGGCTACGCGCTGCGCTCGCTCAAGGCCTCGCGCCGCCCTTTCATCGAAGAGCCCGTGAAATCCGCAGTGACGCTCGCGGCCGCCGCCTTCATCGCCCTCGCCGGCGACGGCATCTACGGCCAGATCGAAAACCGCCTTCTCGGCACCAGCAACGCCTGACCTTTAGGAGACCCGACCCATGACCATCTACCACCTCGTCGATGATGCCGGTTTCGGCGGCGTCAACCGCATGCTCGATCATCTCATCCGCGCGCTTGGAGACGATGCCGAGACGCACGAAATCATGCGCATCAAGCGCGGCCAGCTGTCGCCGCCGCGCCTGACAAATGCGAGCCACATCGTCTCGCACCTGTCGGTCTGCTGGAAAAACATGCCGCTGATGACGGCATTGCGCGCCCGCTACGCCGAAACGCCGCTCATCCATGTCGAGCACAGCTATTCGGAGCGCTTCGTCGCCGCACGGGTGGAAAACCGCGACCGGTTCGAGACGCTTCTTGCGGCCGCCTACGCGTTGTTCGACAGGATCGTTGCCGTCAGCGCCCAGCAGGGCAACTGGCTCGGCCGCAAATTCGTCGCGGCCGACCGTCTGGTCGTCATCGAACCCTGCGTTGAACTCGCGGATTTCTTCGCCGTGCCCGACCGCATCGCCAGCCGCAAGACCGTGATAGGCGCGATCGGCCGGTTCGACACGCAGAAAGGCTTCGACATTCTGATCGAAGGGCTGCGCAAGTCCGCCCGCCAGGACATCGAAGTCCATTTTTACGGCAAGGGCGACGAAGAAAAGCGGCTCAGGAAGCTGGCCGGCAACGACCCGCGGATCGTCTTCCAGGGCTATGCCGAGAGCCCGGCGGCAGCCATGGCGTCGTGCGATGTCATCGCCATGCCCTCGCGCTTCGAACCCTACGGCCTTGTCGCCCTTGAGGCCATGGCGGCCGGTCGGCCGGTGATCGCTTCCAATGCGGACGGTCTGGCGGGGCATATCGCCAATGGTGCGCTCGGCGTCGGTGACAATACGCCCGAAGGCTGGGCCAAGGTCTTCAATGAACTTGACATCAACGACTTTCGACGGGGCGCCGTATCCCGGAGAAAGCAGGCGAAGGAGGCAGAGCAAGTCTTCGCAGAACGCTGGCTGCGACTGCTCGGCGACCTGACGGAACACTCCCCCCGGTTCCAGATGGCCGCATAGAACCGTCCACGCCTGTCTTGGGAACCCGCCGGCTTCTGCCGGCGGGTTCTGGCTAACCTCTATAGCAGTGATGGCACTGAACGCCGTTTATGACTCCTTTTGAGCCAAACGAGAGAGACGGTCTGTCGATGGTTTCGTCGATAGTTCACTTGGCGGAAGACCGGTATCATGCAAACCTGAGATCCTGGACAGTTTTCAATATTGTTGTTGCGCCACCTCGCAAAAATCCGGGAATCGGGTAGGATTTAGGCATGATGAGGAAATCTGTGATCGCGATCTCGGCCTTGCTGCTTGCTTCGGCCTGTTCGGAGCATAGCTCGGGCGGGGTCGGCCCCAACAGCAGCGGCGGAACGTCGAGCGGGTTCATCAGAGAGCGCTCGGATGGCAGCTATGCCCTCGGCATAACCGTTGACGGGGCGTTCTGCTCCGCCGTCTACACAAATGCCAGACCGGGCGGCAGTGAGCTTCGTCCGCTGTCATGCACCGGCGGCCAGGGCGGCAATGCGACCGTGCTTTACGATGGTGCGGGCGCACCGAGGAGCGCCACCTATGGCGGGCTCGAGATCGGCAGCGGAACCGTGACGTTCTGAGAGATATGCAATCGCGGCGGTGCAAGGGGCAGATAAGCTTCAGACCCGCCGGTCGCCACCTATTGCAGCACGGAGGGGTCAATGCTGGATTTCACACAAATGGTGGCGATGCTCGCCGCACTTTCCGCGCCCGGCGCGTTGGATGTGCATTTTCCGGCTGTTGCTGCCGGTGGCCTCGATCCGGCTGTCCCGGTGGCAATCACGTCCTGTCCCCGGCCGATCGGGATCGAGGAAATTGAAGGCCAGACCATCATTTGCGGCTTGGTTTCGGTTCCCGAGGACCATGAGGCACCCGATGGCAAGCATATCGACCTGTTCTTCACGGTGCTGAAATCACACTCGAGCGTGCCGGAGCCAGATCCCGTTGTGTACCTGCATGGCGGGCCGGGTGCTGGAACGATGGAATCGCTTGAAGGCATGGCGCAGGTCTTCGATCCCTTCCGTCAGACCCAAGACGTCATCATGTGGGACCAGCGGGCCGCCGGTCTTTCAAGCCAGTCCGTCACCTGTTTCGAGGCCATCAATCAGAGTTTTCTCGATATCGCGCTCAATGGTCCGCAAGAGGGCGATCCGAGCGTGACATCGGCCGCAGACGGCACGCCCGGCGAGGACATGACGACGTGCCTCGAAGAGCTCAGAACCGCCGACGTCGACATCGCCAAATACAACACGCGCCAAAACGCCATGGATGTTCCGGCGATCCTCGGCACGCTCGGCTATGACGCCTATAATCTATACGGCATTTCCTATGGCACCAAACTGACCCTTGAAGTGATGCGGTCTGCGCCGGAGGGATTGCGGGCCGCCATCATCGACGGCGTGGCATCGCCTGCGATCCGCCTTTACGACACGCTGGCAACCCCGGTCGACGAGGCGCTGGTGCGCCTTGCTGAGGATTGCGCCGAGAACCCGACATGCAACGAAGCCTATCCTGAACTTGACCGCGTCATCGGCGAAGTGCTGGCGAAGGCCGCATCGGGCAATCTTGTTGTCGAGGGCGCTCCGCTCAATGTCGACATGGTCATTTCGCCGCTCGCCATTCGCAATCAGTCCTATCGCACGCCAAGCATCACGCCCTATCTGCTGGCCTTCTTCTATGAACTGAATGGCGACGGGCCGATGCCAACGGTCGAGTTGCTGTTCAAGAACGGCTTTGTCATGCCGGTGGTCAGCGAAGCGGATGTCGTTGCGACCGCGAAGGGGCTTTCCGACAATCAACAGGCGCTTGCCGCCAACGCCGTATCGGACATTGTCATCCAGCAGCGCGCCGCACGCAGCCTGCGCGATGTCGTGCACGACCTGAAAAATGCGGTCGAAGACGAAACGATCAACGGTCCTCTGGCCTATCTTTTCGATCAGGAGCTGAGCAAGGCCGCCGTTCCGATGGTGAAGGCGGACACGTCCATTGCCGCCAGCATGGTCGCTGATTATGCAAGTCTGCAGACGCCCCCCCCCTGACAAGCAGTTGCTGCGCGACTTCGTCGAGACCTATTTTGACGGCGCGGTTCTTGCGCGTCTCGAAGCGCTGATTTCCGCCATGTCTGACAGCGAGGTCGAGGTCACCTTTGACGCCATCGGCAGGGAAAGTTTCGAGTTCACAGGCGAATTCATCAAGAGTGTCGATCTTCTGATTTACGCCTGCCAGGAGGACATTCCATACAATTCGCCGGAAGGTTACGAGCAGGTTATCGCGGCGCTTCAATATCCGGATCTGGATCAGATGACAGTATCTTCCGTCGCCAGTCTCTATGCGGATTGCACGCTTTTCGACCAATTGCCGGAAACCGGGTTCCACGAACCGGTGACAGCCGACGTGCCGACCCTTGCATTCGGCAGCGCCTGGGATGTGCAGACGGCACAGAGCTGGGCCGCCAACGCTGCGGCAACTTTGACCAACGCACAGTCATTTCTGATCCACGAGGCAGGCCACGGCGCGCTGATCTTCCAGAAATGCGTGGCCGACATGGCGGTCGCCTTCTTCAATGATCCGGCCCGGCGTTTCGATGATCGCTGCACGGAAGCCACCAAGCTTAAGAATTATCATATTGCCAGTTGGGTCGGGGTAGAGGCCGAGGCAGATGATGGCGGCGAAAACGCAGGCACTGATGATGTCACAGAGGAACAAGCCAACTCGATAACACCCGAACAGCTTGGACTTACCCCTCAAGCCGTTACCTTCGATGAGACAGGTTCGGCCATCATCCATGGTCGGGTCGTCGGAGCCGACGTACTCTCCTATGTTTTCGAAGGCTCGGAGGGCGAATTGCTCGAGATCGCCTTTGAGGCGTCAACGCCGTCGGCCAATTTCAATTTGCTGCATTACGGTGATCCGGAAGCGGTCTTCAGCACCTGGAGCGGAGAAAATGCCTATTCCGGCACGCTTGATCGCAACGGTCGCTATGAAATCCGGGTCTATCTGCTGGGGCAAGCGAAGGAAACAGGCTCGGCCGATTTCGAATTGACGATCAAACTCGGCGCAGACTGAGCTACTCCTTCTCGCCGCGAAGCTGTTTCTGAACCGCCTCATCCAGCGTCACATGCACATCGCGTTGCGGGAACGGAATATTGATCCCTTCCTTGTCAAACCGTTCCGTGATCTCGAAGAGCATGTCGGACTGAACGCCAAGCGTATCGAAGATGTCATTGATGAAAAAACGCATGTCGAAATCGAGACTGCTTTCGCCATGGGCGCGGAAGAGAACGACCGGTTCCGGATAGCGCAGCACAAGGGGATGCTGGGCGGCGATCTCCAGAAGCAGTGATTTTACGCGCTGCGTGTCTGTCCCGTAAGCGACCGAGACCGGCACGATGACCCGGCCGAGCCGCGAGCCGAGCGTCATGTTCTTCACGGTTCCGGCGATGAGGTCGGAATTCGGGATGATGACGTCATGGCGGTCGAATGTTTGCAGACGGGTGGAGCGGACGGAAATCTTCTGCACCAGGCCGGAAAAACCGCTGACCTCGACCCAGTCGCCCTCCTTAATTGGCCGCTCGATCAGAAGAATGATACCTGAGAGAAAATTGGCGACGATCGCCTGCAGGCCAAAACCGATGCCGACGGACAATGCGCCGGCGACAATGGCGAGGTTTGAAAAGTTAAAGCCGGCCGCAGCCGCTGCGAAAAGCGCCGAAAGAAAAACGCCCAGATATCCGACGAAGGTGACAATTGCCGCCCGCACGCCGGCATCGGCATTTGTGCGCGGCATCACGCTTGTCTTCACCGCAATCTGCACCCAGTGGGTGACGAAAACCCCGAGCGCGAAGATACCGATCAGCATGATCAGGGACATCAGCGAAAGCCGGATGCCGCCGACATCGAACCCGGTCAGGATCAGCATCCATAATTCACCAATATCGGTCTGCCGCACGCCCCAGGTCATTGCCAGCAACGGAATGGCAATAACGGCAAGGATACAGGCCAGGACAACGGGGATAAGCGCGGTCATGCCCTTTTCCGAGACTGAAAGCTCATGCCTCAGGACATGCGCCGGGATGCCCATGCCGAGTCTGTGAATGGCGACAAGAAGAACGAGGAGCGCAAGCGTCAGGGCAAGCGAGGTCACCGCATGTTTCGCAATGCCCGCATAACCGATCGCTGCGGCGATGACGGCTATGACCGCGATGGCCCGGATGGTGTAGGCGCCGGCCTGTGCGGCGCGTTCATAGGTCGGCATTTCGACAGGCGCAGCATCTTCGCTATTGGTTGTTCCGATGATCTGGGCGATGCCGAAGAAGCAGGCCGCGGCCCATAGCACCCCGATCGACAGAAGAATGCTCTCAAGTGCCGGCGACAGCGCTCCGGTGAGTTGCATCAGGTTGATTGCAGCGATCAGGGCAATCGCCCAGCCAAGCGAATGCGTTATCCAGAGACCACGCCGGGCAAGCTCGTCGCGCCGCCTGACGATGGCCGTTTGAGGATAGTTTGGAGAAAAGGCGACATGGCCGATCCAGAAGGAAAACGCAATCACGATGGGGACCGCGACAGCGATCTGGGTCATGGTGGTTGAGCCGATCTCCAGCCCGATGATTGCAAAAGGGCCTGCAATAACCAGCCCGCCAACGATCGGGAAGACAAAGCGGATAAAATGTATCGCCGTCAATGTGCCGGCTTTCAGCACTCCCTTGCGACCACGCTGCAGAAATTTCGTCGCCTTTCGCACTGCGTAAGGGTGGATGATATAGGTGATGACCAGGCCCGCGAGGACGAGGCCGACCAGCACCGGTAACGGAACCCGCTCTTCACGGTTGCCTAGCGCTTTGCGCACCGCAGCCGACTGCGCGATGGTCAGTGTTGACAGCTCGTTTGCGCCTGTAATCCAATTGACCGGGTTTATTGGGGTTGGGAGGCGCTGCAGCAATGTGTCAAAGCCGCGCTCACGCAGAATCCGGTCGACTTCGTGGATCAGCACTTCGCTGCGTTCGAAGGTCTGGCGGGCATCAATGATCGGACGCCGGGCGACAGCCAGCGCTTCCCTGAGCTGAGCTCTTTCCTCGGCGATTGCAGCCGGCTCGCTCGAACCGTCATCCGGAATCGGCCCCAGAGCAGACAGTTCGGCCTCCAGAGAACGGACGATCACACTGCCATTCTCAATGACCTCAAAAGCTGCCGCGCGCTGACGCGCCAGCGAGGCCCGCAAGGTCTTCAGGGTGTTTTCCGGCAGCGCGCCACCGACAATCTGCTGCTCTGTTCTGTCAAGCAGGCTCGGCGGCGGAGCAGCCTGAACGGCTTCTGCCTCGCTGTCTTCAGACGCGGCTTCCGCTGAACTGGCATCCTCGGTTTGAGAGGCACCCTCGGCACTGACCATCTGGGCAAAGGAAACATCGGCCGATGCAATCAACACCATAGCCAAGAGGGCTAGAATCCAGACCTTTACGCCCCGCAACATGATTTAATTCCCCGCTCAAGACATCTTTTAAAGTCTACAACAGATAATGCCGGTGCGGCAGCCCGTACGGATTTCTTCCTTATGTTTACTGGTGAACCGATGGGCTGCGGGAGCAGTCTGAGGTGGGGCGGTTCTGGGATCGGCTCCGCCACCATGTCGCATTGCGAAACCGGAATGTAATCATTAGCCAGGGCGCTGGGCAATTTGTCCACGATAACGGCGTAGACATAAGCATCCATCGAGGATATCGCGGGCGTCTCTGGGGAGCAGGTCAGTTGTAGAATTATTTAAATTGTATATTTAGTATAAGGCCATAGCATGAAGCCGCATAACTTTGACAGACGCGTTTGGCAGATACGTTCTAAGACGGGCGTATTATATTTTTGAAGTCGAGCGTCATAATTCTTCCTGAAAACACTGGACGATTGCGTGGAGCTCGATCAGGCTGGACACTGCAATGACGATAAAAAAATACTGGGATAAGGCCACCCGGTTTATAGCGGTTCGGTCCGATAATCCTGAGCTTCTCCAAGCTCAGTACCAGTCGTTCGCCCGCCAAATGCCCATGATGTACCTGATACTCATTGCCAACACCTGGGCGCTTGCCATCACACATATGGCTGAAGCACCAATTTGGCTGACGATGCTGATACCAACAGCGTTCACCGTGACTGCTGGCACCCGTATTGTGTTCTGGTGGAACGTTAGGAACACATGTCCAAGTCTTGAAGCCGCGCAAGCCGCGCTGAAACAAACCAACCGCATCGCCGCCATTCTGGCTATCATGTTCTCCGCTTGGGCCCTCTCGCTGTTCCCCTATGGTGATCCCTATGCCCAGTCTCATGTCGCCTTTTATATGGCGATCACGGTCATCTCCTGCATCTTCTGCCTGACCCATCTACGGTCCGCCGCACTCCTAGTGACGGGCATTGTGAATGGAACATTTGTGGCCTTCTTTTCGTCGGTTGGGCAGCCCGCCTTTATCGCTATATCTATCAACGTCGCCCTTGTTTGCGTCGTAATGCTGGTCATTCTCATGACAAATTACCGAAACTTTGAGAAAATGATAATAGGGCAACAACAAACGGAAGCCCTCAGCAACGAGAACCTTCGTCTAGCAAATCTTGACAGTCTCACCAATCTTCCCAACCGCCGTGCGTTCTTTGCGCATTTGCTCGCCAGCATCGAGGCCGCGAAAGAAAACGGAACACGATTGGCACTCGGTGTGATGGATCTGGATGGATTCAAGCCTGTCAATGATATCTACGGCCATTCAGTTGGTGACAATCTGCTGATCGAAGTAGGGGCAAGATTATCGACACTACCACCCAACTACCGTTTATACCGTCTTGGCGGAGATGAGTTTGCCATTATTGTGATGGAAGCAGCCGAAGACGATCTCCTTGTTGTCAATTCCAACAAGCTGCTCGAGCGTCTGCTTGTTCCGTTTAATTTGCCCGAAGCGACGGTACAGATATCGGCGTCCATGGGGATTGCCGTTTATCCTGACATCGCTTCGACTACGGAACAACTATTCGACCGCGCAGATTACGCGCTTTACCATGCAAAACGGAACAGGCGTGGCGCAGCTGTCCTGTTCAGTGCAGAGCACGAAAGTCGGATCAACGATGACTCGCGCATCGAACAAGCGCTTAAGCTGGCAAATCTTGAAGATGAACTCTCTGTGGTCTTCCAGCCTATCATTAATATTCGAACGCAACGCGTATTGGGCTTTGAAGCATTGGCTCGCTGGAAAAATCCAATACTGGGTCAGACCTCTCCAGCCCTGTTCTTTCCTATTGCAGAACGCGCTGGCCTCAGTGGCTTCCTAACAAAGCATTTGCTGCGACATGCACTGGTCGTCGCAAAAAATTGGCATAACGATATCCGCCTTTCCTTCAATCTATCCGTGCATGATTTGAATTCCCATGATGGCGTCCTTGCATTGATGGGCATCATCGAGGGCAGCGGCTTCGATGCGCGCCGCCTGGATCTGGAAATCACAGAAACGGCCTTTATGCACGACTTCGAGCAGATGAAACGGTCGATTGAGATGCTCAGCCTACTCGGCTGCGGCATCTCGCTTGACGACTTTGGTACTGGTTATTCCAACCTTTCGCGACTGCATTCCTTGCCGCTTACCAAAATCAAAATTGACCAGAGCTTCGTAACTAATCTTCACAAGAAACCCGCCAGCTACAAGATCGTCAAATCGCTTCTGGCGCTCGGGCACGATATGGAACTGGATTGCATTATTGAAGGTGTTGAGACCAAGGAAGAGTTGGCGGCACTGGAGAAGCTCGGCGGCACAATCATCCAAGGCTATGTATTCTCACCTCCGATGTCGGAACAAGATCTTGAGGGCTTCCTATCCGGTAATCCTACCGTTTTTAACGGTTCTTATCTATAGAACTCACGCACCATTTTCAGTTTCTGTGCGGGCATTAAACCGCCGATGCGCTTAGGATGGCTGCGGAAAAATGCCAGCTTGCCGCTTATCATTCTCCAAAACAAGACAGACCGGCCCCTTTTCTGCCGGTCCGCAAGGTGCCGCCATTTCGGTCGTTCGAAAGAATAGGCAGCGACCTGTAAAGCTGCCATTCGTTGCGCAGACGGCGGTTTTGTAAGAAGCCTGACTGGGTTTCACATCGCGGATGCGGCAACGCAGCTGGACGGTATGTCCGAACCACCGCTCACCCGCTCCCGAACCCTGAACTAGTCCGCCTACAACATGTCATTGCGGAAGCGCGGGTCGCTGCCCGTCTGGTTCGATCCGTCGGCATCACAGAAGTGCGGCACTCCGATTCCCAAGGACACGTCGGCAATGCATTTCAGGCGGACCGCAAAAGCACCACCCGAATGTTGACTGTACCGGCCAGCCGGTATAGTAAACGCAATGAAGGAGACGACCATTGGCACGAAACACCAAGAGAGAACTTCTGGAAGCTGCGGCCCGAGTCGCCACGAACAAGGGGATCCAGTCCCTGACACTTGAGGCGGTCGCCAAGGAGGCCGGCATCAGCAAAGGCGGCCTTTTCTACCACTTTAAGACGAAAGAGGATCTGCTCTTGGCGATGGTCGAGGCTTTCGTTGAGGTGACCGAAAATAGGCTACCCCGTCCCGACGATCCGGATGCCGCTCCGGGCGCCTGGCCTCGCGGCTTTCTCGAGGCCTGCCTCACCAAAGAAGATGCCGCTGTCGGCTCCTATAGCCGCTTGTCGGTCGCGGTAATGGCAGCCGTTGCCAACGACAAGGCGCTCCTCAAGCCGCTCAGCGACCGCCAGCCGGACTGGCGCGCCGCGCTCAACGATAGCGGCATCCCACCCGTCACAGCACACATCGTCCGACTTGCCGCCGACGGTCTCTGGATCAACGAAATCCTCTCGATCCCCATCCTCAGCGATGAAGAGCGAGAGGATGTGATCGCGGAGCTTCGACGCATGACCCATTCGAACGAGAAAAGAGAGGACAATTCTCATGCATAACAGAACGACAGGTAGCTTCCGCAGCCTGGAGGCCAATGACGGCGATGTCCTGCCGTCCCACCGTCAAACCTATCCCGCGATCCCTACTTTCTACCGCGGAATCGAGACCCAGTTCGTCGAGATGACGGTCGATCCCGAAGTGGCCGCCGCGCACCTTCCCAAGCCGCTTGTCGCCGATCCCAGCGGGGCCGCAATCGGTATCGCGCTGAAGATCCCAATGTCTTCATACGGCCCCTTCAACGAAGCGGGCATCCATCTCAAGTGCACGCTTGATGGTGAGCCCGTCTGGTACAATTCGCACCTCTTCCTGAACAATGTGACCGCCATCTGTGCCGGCCGCGAGCGCTGGGGCGTCGCGAAGGAGTTCGCCGAGATCAGCTTTTCCGATCATGAGAATGTCCGCGTTTGTGAGGTCGTCAAGGAGGGCGCGACCCTGATGCGATTGTCCACGACCTGGGATGCGCTGGCCACACCGGATGAGCTTCCCGACATTACGCCGAACATGAACCTGAAGATCATTCCGCGCGCCGACGGCCCGGGCGCTGCGATCAAGCAACTCGTCGAGTATTGCTCGGAAGAAGTCGGAGAGTCGACCCAGATGTCCGGGCTTGGTCACGTGGAGTTTCGCAGCACCGCCAAAACAGACCTTGCTCCACTGAATCCGGTCGCTCTTGGGCGAGGCTTCTATCACCGCGGCGACCTCGCGGAACTGCACGGCAAGATCCGTCTCGACTATCTCGCCAACGGATGAAGGATTATACCATGAAGATCAAACTATTAAGCATGTCCGCAGCCGCCCTCCTGGCGCCTCAGATCGCCACCGCACAGGTCCCCGACGTCTGCACGAACATCAGGATCGCCGACGGCGGATGGACCGATAACGCGGCCCAGAATGGGTTTGTCACGAATGTTCTGAAGGGTCTTGGCTATGAGCCAGAAATCGACTTTCTGTCGCTCGGTGTGCTTTTGGAGGGCATGCAAGCCGGTAATGTCGACGTCTTTCTTGCAAGCTGGACGCCGAACTCCGACGCAACCCTGAACCCGTACATCGAGTCCGGCGCGATCATGAATGTCGGGTATAACCTCGTCGGAGCTCAGTACGCTCTCGCCGTTCCGAAATACACCTATGATGCCGGCTTGCAGTCCTTCGCCGACATCGAGGATTTCTACGAAGAACTCGACGGAAACATCTACGGTCTGGAACCCGGCAACGACAGCAACAACGTCATCGTGCAGATGCAGGAAGATGGTGCATTCGGTTTCGACAGGTTCAATCTGGTGGAATCGAGCGAGAGCGCAATGCTGTCGGCTGTGGAGCGCGCCGTAAAGCGAAACGAGCCTATCGTATTCGTCGGGTGGTCACCGCATCCGATGAATACACGTTTCGAGATGGAATATCTGGGCGGCGGAGATGATTATTTCGGTCCAAATTACGGGAGCGCGAAGGTCTGGACGGGTCTGCGCCCCGGCTATGTCGAGCAATGCCCGAACGCCACCCGCTTCTTCGAGCAGTTGCGCTTCACGGTGGAGAGCCTAAGCGTCGTCATGAGCGGTATTCTCGACAATGACGCCAATCCTGAAGATGCCGCACGTACTTGGCTGCAGGAGAATCCGGAAATTCTCGATAGCTGGCTTGATGGCGTCCAGACCGTAGACGGTCAGCCCGGCCTCGAAGCTGTTCGGGCCAGCCTTGCCGAATAGTCAGTAATCAGTCGTCGGCAAGATAAACACCAAGGGCGGCGAAAGCCGCCCTTATACCCATGCCTCTGCTCTGGTTCTAAGGCCTCGGGCAAATATCGCCAGGCATGGCTCCTTGGAGTCGTTCGCTGCGGATGACACCAGTCGGCAGCGGAATTCGCCGCAGTCGATGAAGGCCACGGTGGGTGCGCCGGGAAGCTGCATGTGCTGGGTGTCATAGGCCTCGATCGGCACCTGCTTGCGGATCGGCGCATCGGCTGGCGGCACAGGCTTCTTCTTGCGCCGGGCCAGAAGCTTTCAGCGGCCAGGCCATGGCCGTGATCCATGACCCTGACGGAACCGCATCTGAAGCACTGACGCTCGACCTTCCTGACGCAGCCTTCGATAGCTGCCGGCCGCAGGATCCGGTCAGGATGACCTCCTGCGGTTGGGCATTTGCTTACCGCCTGCCCGAATGGACGCAGCCAGGCAAGGCCCTGTTTCGTGAACCCGGTGTGATGATCTTTCCAAAGATGGCCCCGCCCGATTGGTATGCCGATGCCGAAGATGGTCAGGATTTTCTGCCCCTTCTGTTCCACCAGACCGCGTCCCGCAGCAACCACCTGATGCCCGGCCATGACTACCGCATCAGCCGTGGCATTCGACACGACTGGAGACGGTTGATCACAAACTGGATGGCAGACTCTTTCGAAGGAGATGAGGCACACTTCAATCCGCAGATCCCGACCCTCCTTGCCGGCTTCCTTGATGTCATGAGCCCTTTTGAAGTGCCGGGCATCAAACACTGGCTGCGGAAGACCGGGCCGAATGTGATGACCGTGGCCGGCCACCCCGAGTTCATCGGCCTCTGGATGCCGATGCGGGAGCCAGGACCGGAAGACGCGCCGGCAGAGTTCAACAACATCCCGGCACGGTTTCTGAATGAAGTATCCAGCCATGGCTAATCGTCCACCCGCACGCGAGCGGCTGGACAGCTATCGCGCGCTGATCTCCAGAGCCGCACCGCTGGCCGATATTCTGGCCGACACCACCGGCCTGCATCTTGAGGTCAAGGGCCCGGGCGAACCGGAAATCATCTGCTCGCTTCCGGCCTCCTGCCCTGCCGACAACCGCGAACTGATCCGAAGGCATATCGAGATCCCGTCCGATCTGATCGGCATGCTGGATGCCGCAGCCAGACGAGACACCGAACGGCGGCGCGAGATCGAGCGGCTGAGACAGGCGCTTGAGGCAAAGGGTGGCAAACCGGCGAAGGACTATGCCGCCGAATGCGCCATGAAGTGCACAGAGCCAGCCTTCATGCGGTTTCTGACCGAGCGGCACGACCTGCCGCAGCCGACAACTGACAAGACGGCTGCCACGCACGTACGGTCCGTTCTGGCGATCAGCAGCCGCAGCGAATTGAACACCGATCCTGCAGCAGCGGCACGCTGGCGGGAAATGGTGAGAGAGTTTGAAACGTGGAGGCGGAGAGGATGACTGGAAAGGCGCGACGAATGGCTAGCACAAATGCGGTATTCCTAACGGAAGCTCAGGTTGCCGCTCGCATGGGTCTTTCGACAGATCAACCGAAGGCCGCTCTTCCTGCGCTCACAAAGTCAGGTTTTCCAACGCCGGATCCGCTCTTCTTCAACCGTCGTTACTGGCCTGCTTGCGAAGCTTTCCTTGATCGTCGGTACGGCTTGACCGAATCTACGGTGCAGGCCAATCCCGGCCTGGATGGAGAAGAAAGATGGAACTGAAAGCACCCGGCCTCAAAGCGCGAAAAAGAGCGAATGGCGCGGTCGCCTATTACTGGGTTGCGTCTGCCGTTTCTCGTGACACGGCGGGTTACCCGATCAAGACTGTTCGCGTTCACGGCGATGAAAATGGAATAAGGCATCGTTGCCTTTTACTCACTGCAGAACTGAAAGAGTGGTTGTCGCAACAGGACAGGGGGCAGGCCAAACGATATGACGGCACTTTGCGATCGTTGATTCGCCTTTATCAAACAACTCCGGAAAGCCCATATAATCGCGTAAAGGCCAATACGCGCGCAATGTATAACGAAAGCCTTGGGCTTCTAGAGAAGTCGGTCGGCGCCCGCCGCTTGGGGCAATTGACCGGACTCGACTTCGTTCGCTGGTACAACAACTTCAGACTTCCCGCTGGTGAGGGGAAGCC
>NZ_DEPM01000196.1:4519-30746 GCF_002358775.1 Martelella sp. UBA3392 | reverse complement strand
CCCAATACTCTCTCCCGCTGGCGGGAGAGATGCCCCGACAGGGGCAGTGAGGGTGGCGCAGCGGATCAGGTCGTGAGTGCGCTCGTGTGGATAGACTCCCCCTCACTGTCGCTGTCGCGACATCTCTCCCCTCCGGGGCGAGAGGATTTGGGGGCGATGCGGTGAGGCCATGCACGCGACCGAAGGATCCACAACGAGGCCCCGGCTGCGCCTATAGAATCTCGGCGCGCCTGAGCCTATGGCGGGAGGGGCGCGCAAAACGCGTTCGAACACGGCCAACGCGGAGCGCGCGCTGGCCCGAGAAAACCCACTTATCAGGCTTGGCCAGCAACCTCGCTCCTATTTGCCCTGCCGCCACGAGTTGACGCCAGTCGGTCTTTTGGTTATCAACGTTACGTTATAACATTTAATAGCCAAACGACGCCTGTTCGATTGGCATTCTCGCGCATCTTCAGGACACGACCCATGCTGCAAAACACCGACACCCGCCTTCCCGTCACCGTCCTTTCCGGCTTTCTTGGCGCGGGCAAGACCACGCTGCTGAACCATATCCTCAACAATCGCGAGGGTCGGCGGGTCGCCGTCATCGTCAACGATATGAGCGAGGTGAATATCGATGCCGATCTGGTGCGCGAGGGCGGCGCCGATCTGTCGCGCACCGAGGAAACCATGGTCGAGATGACCAATGGCTGCATCTGTTGCACGCTGCGCGACGACCTTCTGACCGAGGTGCGGCGGCTGTCGGAGGAAAAGCGTTTCGACTATCTGCTGATCGAGGGAACCGGCATTGCCGAGCCGCTGCCGGTGGCCGCGACATTTTCCTGGCGCGACGAGCGCGGCGAGAGCCTCTCCGATCTCGCCCGCCTCGACACCATGGTCACGGTGGTCGACGCGGTGAACCTGCTGCGCGAATATGGCGGTCATGAATTTCTGAAAAATCGCGGCGAGGTGGCCGGCGAGGGCGATGAACGCACGCTGGTTGATCTTCATGTCGAACAGATCGAATTCGCCGATGTCGTGGTCGTCAACAAGGTCTCGGACGTGACGCCGGAAGAGCGCGAAAACGTCGTCAAGATCGTCCGCGCGCTGAACGCCGATGCCAAGATCATCGAGACGGATTTCAGCCGTGTCGATCTCGATGAACTGCTCGATACCGGCCTCTTCAGCGAGGACAAGGCCAGCCAGCACCCGCTCTGGGCCAAGGAGCTCTACGGCTTTGCCGACCATGTGCCGGAGACCGAGGAATACGGCATTTCAAGCTTCGTCTATCGCGCCCGCGCGCCGTTCGATCCGCTGAAATTCGACGCGTTCACGCGGATGAATTTTCCGGGCCTGATCCGCGCCAAGGGGCATTTCTGGCTGGCGACAAGGCCGGATTTCGCCGGCGAATTCTCGTTGGCCGGCGCGATCGTGCGCAACGGCCCGCTCGGGCGCTGGTGGGCCGCCGTTCCGCGCAGCCGCTGGCCGGACGCGCCGGACCTGCGTCGGATGATCGATGACTGCTGGGACGAGGTCTATGGCGATCGCCGGCAGGAGATCGTCTTCATCGGCGCGGGCACGGACCAGGCGGCAATCCGCGAAGCCCTCGATGACTGCCTGATCGACACCGGACCTGCGTTCAATGAACGCGATTTCGAGTTTCTGACCGACCCCTTTCCTTCGTGGACGAGAGGCTGAGGCGGCCTACCCCCACAGCACCGGCTCGGCTGGGTGCATCACCGAGCCATCGAACCGGATCGCGTTCGCGCGGTCCTGGGCAAGCAACAGCGGCCCGTCGAGGTCGACGAAGGCCGCGCCCTCGGCCACCAGCATGGCCGGTGCCATCGCAAGCGAGGTGCCGAGCATGCAGCCGGTCATGATCTGGAAGCCCATGGCCTCCGCTTCCTGCTTCAGGAGCAGCGCCTCGGTCAACCCACCGGTCTTGTCGATCTTGATGTTGATCGCGTCGTATTTTCCCTTGAGGTCGGCAAGCGAGGGGCGGGCATGGCAGCTTTCATCGGCGCAGACCGGCAGCGGGCGCTCGATATGGCGCAGCGCCTCGTCATCGCCGGCCGGCAGCGGCTGCTCCACCAGCGCCACGCCGAGGCGCACGAGCGCAGGCGCAAGTGCCTGATAGGCTTCGACGCTCCAGCCCTCATTGGCATCGACGATGATCGTGGCATCGGGCGCGCCGGCGCGGACCGCCTCGATCCGGCCAAGGTCGTCATCAGTCCCGAGCTTGACCTTCAGGAGCGGCCGATGCGCATTTTCTGCCGCCTGGGCCTTCATCTTATCCGGTTCGCCGAGCGAGATCGTATAGGCCGTCGTCAGCGGGCCGGGCTTTTGAAGGCCGGCAAGTTGCCAGACCGGTTTGCCGCTGCTTTTGGCCGCGAAATCCCAGAACGCGCAGTCGAGCGCATTGCGCGCCGCGCCCGGCTTCATCCGGGTCTGCAAGGCTTCGCGGTCGAGCCCGGCGCGGATTTCCGCTTCCAGCGACAGGATATCGGCAATGACGCCGTCAACCGTCTCACCGTAGCGGGCATAGGGCACGGATTCGCCGCGCCCGGTATGCGCGCCATCGGTGAGCGTGACCGTCACCACGCGGATTTCGGTGCGCGAGCCGCGCGAGATCGTGAACGACCCCGCGACAGGAAACACGTCCTCGCGGGCGGAGACGTAAAGTCCGTTCATAGCGCCGCCAGCGCATCGGCGAGGCGTTCGGCCCCGTGGCGGAACGGATCGACCGTCGGCAGGCCCATGCGCGCTTCGGTCTGCCTGCAATATTCAAGCGCCTCCTCGTCCGACATGGCGGAGGTGTTGAGCGAGATGCCGACCACCTTGCAATCCGGATTGACGATCCGCGCCATCTGCAGCGCCAGATCGCGCACCGCCTCGAGGCTCGGAAGCTGATAGTCCGGCAGGCCGCGCATATGCGGCCGGTTGGGCTCGTGGCAGATCACCAGCGCATCCGGCTGGCCGCCATGGATCAGCGCCAGCGTCACGCCGGAATAGGAGGCGTGGAACAGGCTGCCCTGCCCTTCGATCAGGTCCCAGTGGTCGGCATCATTATCGGGCGAGAGGTATTCGATCGAGCCAGCCATGAAATCGGCGATCACCGCATCGAGCGGCACGCCGCCGCCGGTGATCAGAATGCCAGTCTGGCCGGTGGCGCGGAAGGTGGCCTTAATGCCCTTCTCGCGCATCGCCCTTTCCACGCAGAGCGCGGTGTACATCTTGCCGACCGAGCAATCCGTGCCGACCGCGAGCATGCGCTTGCCGGTCCGCTTCTTGCCATTGGCGATCGGGTACTGCACTGCGGGGATGCGCACATCATGCAACGTGCGGCCGAGCTCCTTCGCCTTCGCGGCAAGGTCGGCTTCATTGCGCAACAGGTTGTGCAGGCCGGAAGCGAGGTCGAGCCCCGCCTCCATCGCCTCGATCAGCACGCTCTTCCAGGACGGCGAGATCACGCCGCCGCGGTTGGCGACGCCGATCACCAGCGTCTTGACGCCCTTGTCCACGGCTTCCGCGATCGAAAGGTCGGGCAGCTTCATGTCCGCCTTGCAGCCCTCAAGCCGCAACTGGCCGACGGCATATTCGGGACGCCAGTCCTTGATGCCCTGCGCCACCTTGGCGGCAAGCCCGTCGGGCGCATCGCCCAGGAACAGAAGATAAGGAGTTTCGATCATGTGCTTGACCATCCGACAGTAAGAGAGAGTTGTGCGACGATATCGCGACACGGCGGCGGCGGTCAAGCTGAAGTAATGAAAGTTTGCGCAAATTCGCGCGAGATACGCAGAAATCGCGAATTACGATCGACTGAAGTGTAATTTTGACGGATTTTTTGAGCTATGGCGCAATCCTGAAGGATGGCGTGAAGCTGTCCCCGCGCCGAGCGGCGCGGGGCCTTGCCTCTCAATCAGCCACGGCCGAAATCGTCGACGATGCGGATAATGTCATCCTCGCCGAGATAGGAGCCGGTCTGGACCTCGATCAGCTCCAGCATGATCTTGCCGGGGTTATAGAGCCGGTGAACGGCGCCGAGCGGAATGTAGATCGACTGGTTTTCGGTGAGCTGTTTCACGTCCTCGTCCACCGTCACCTCGGCCGTGCCCTTGACGATGATCCAGTGTTCGGCGCGGTGGTGGTGCTTCTGCAACGACAGCTTCTTGCCGGGCTTGACGAAGATGCGCTTGGCCTGGAAACGCTCGCCCTTGATGATCGAGGTATAGCCGCCCCAGGGCCGGTAGGAGGTCGGGTGTTCCTCGGCCAGCGCCTTGGTTTCCTTGGCCCCCTTCAGCACCTTGACGATATTGCCGACATTCTGGCTGTCTTCGAGCTTGCCGACATAGACGGCATCCTCGGAGGCAATCACCGCCATACCGTCGAGACCCTGCATGGCGACATGCATATCGCGCGAGATGACGAGCGAATTCCGGGTGTCGAGCAGCGTCGCATCGCCGGAAACGACATTGCCGCTGCCATCCTGCTCGCCATCCTTCCAGATCGCGTCCCAGGAGCCGAGATCCGACCAGGTGAAGGCCGATGGCACCACGGCCGCCTCGCTGGTCTTTTCCATCACCGCGTAGTCGATGGAAATGTCGGGGCACTGCGCAAAGGTCTCCTTGTCGAGACGGGTGAAGTCGAGCTCGAGATCGCTCTCATCCTTCAGCACCGCCTGCTCGGCGAATTCGAACACCTCAGGGGCGTATTTTTCCAGTTCCCGAATCAGCACCGCGACCGGGAACATGAACATGCCGGAGTTCCAGGTGTAGTTGCCAGCAGCCAGCATCTCCTCGGCCTTGTCCTGCGCCGGCTTCTCGACGAAGCGGGCGACCTTGCGAGCGCCGGAGGGAAGCTCCTCGCCGGCTTCGATATAGCCGAACCCGGTGGCGGGCTCGGTCGGCTCGATGCCGAAGGTAACGAGCTTGCCGCTCTTCGCGGCCTCAAGCGCGGTATCGATCGCGCCGAAATAATCCGAGCCCGCATCGATTTCGTGGTCCGAGGCGAGCACCTGCATGATCGCGTCATCGCCGAAATTGGCGCGCACCATCGCGGCAGCAGCGGCGACGGCGGGGGCGGTGTTGCGCGCGATCGGTTCGAGAATGATGCCGGAGAGCTCGATATCCAGTTCGCGCGCCTGCTCGGCGGCCAGAAAACGGAAATCCTCGTTTGTCAGGATGATCGGCGCCTCGTAGCGGTCGCTGTCCGACACGCGCTCCAGCGTCTTCTGGAAGAGCGTCGTCGGGCCGAGGAAGCGGATGAACTGTTTCGGCGCGGTGGCGCGCGACAGCGGCCACAGGCGCGTGCCCTTGCCGCCGGCCATGATGACGGGAACGATCTTGCTGGTCATGTCTGTAAATCTCCTAATGAATGAGTCTTGAATAAGGGTTTTGTTTAACGGGCCTTGAAACCTTCGATCAGCGAGACCCCCTGTTTCAGGAGTTCGCGCGCCTCACGGGCGCTCGCGGCCTCCACGTAACAGCGCATTTCGGGCGCGTTGCCGGAGGGGCGGAAATGGATGATGCGGCCGTCATCGAGCGTGACCCGCAGGCCGTCGATGTCGCTCTTGTCCGCAACCTTTCCGATCGGTGCGAGGAAATCGGCAAGATTGTCGTCGCTTTCGCGCAGATAGTCCATCAGCGCCGCGCTGCGCGCCTGCTCGAAGTTCTTGATCCGGTCGGCATCGGCGACCGGCAGGCTGTAGGCCTTCGCCAGTTCCGACAGCTTGCGCTTGTCGCGATGGGCGAGATAGAGCGCCGACAGGATGGGCAGGAAGCAGTCGCGCGTCGGCAGCGGCACGATCGTGTCGCCAGCCGGGCGGAAAGGCGAGGCCGTCAGCAGGCCGCCATTGGCCTCGAAGCCCATGATGCTGTCCTTGCCTTCGGCAATCGCCTTTTCCATGCCGGCGATGACGTAGGGTGAACCGACCCGTGTCCTGATCACCTCGAAATCGCCGTTCTTCTCGATGCCGGAATTAGAGGTCACCGGGGTTACCACCACTTTCGCGCCGAGGAAATTGGCGGTCATCAGACCGATCAGGTCGCCGCGCAGCGGCATGCCGGTCTCGTCCGCCACCAGCGGCCGATCAGCATCGCCATCGGCGGAGATGATGGCGTCGAAACCGTGTTCGCCGGCCCAGCCCTGCAGAAGCTCGACTGTTTCCGGCGCAACCGCCTCGGTATCGACAGGAATAAATTCCTCGGAGAAACCGAGCGGCGTGACGTCGGCGCCATAATGCTCAAGCACCGCGATGAACAAATCGCGCGCCACCGTGGAATGCTGATAGACGCCGACCTTCATGCCGGAAAGGGCATCATCGGGAAGGATCGCGGTGCAGCGCGCGCCGAAGCCGGCCAGCGCCTCGCTTGCCTCGTCCTCGCCCTCCGCAGTTGTCTTATCGACGGTGCCCGCAAGCTGCTCTGCAAAGCCGGAAATCGCCTCTTCATCCTCCTTGGTGATCTCGCCATCGGGAAGATAGAATTTGATGCCGTTGCGATCGGCCGGAATGTGGGAACCGGTGATCATGATCGAGGCGGCTTTCCGCTTCTGCCCGTAAAAGGCCAGCGCCGGCGTCGGCAGCGCGCCGCAATCGACCGGCGTGAAGCCGGCGGCCGCGATCGCACCCATGCAGTTTGCCGCGATCGCCGGGCTGGACTCGCGATAATCCTGACCCACGAGCACGACATCGCCTTTTTCGGCATAGCCCGCCTTTTGCAGATGATGACAGAAAGCCGCCGTGTAAAGAGAGGAAGGCTCCCCCAGGAGATCCGTTGACAGGCCGCGAAGGCCGCTCGTCCCGAATTTTACGCTCATTACGACTACTTATCCCAGTTATTGGACGACGCTTCGGCCACGCCGCCAGTCAAAACACTGGAGCGTCCTCGGCCGCTCCGACACTTTGCCGCGCCGCCCCGGCCAGACCGAATGCAACGCAACCCATGGTGAAAGCCCTTCAAGCTGAAGCGGTCGGCGCCCGCGCGGCCCCGGCAAACCTGCTCAAAAGGCTTCTCCTTACATTGCTTGCGCGGGGGGCAAGCATACCCGAACTCCGAATGCCCTCAAGCCCCAGACCGCATTCGCAGGACCGCGTATACCATATTGCCACGACAATACCGAAACGCCCGGCATTGCCGGTAACCGTGGAACGATTTCACTCACTCAGCCGTTCGAAAACATGCCTTCCACCCCTCAAGCAGCCACCTCTTTGTTGCTTCTTTTTCGAACGCTCGCAATGCCTGTTTGTTCCGCGAGAGTATTTACGATGCAGAAAAATCGCGCCCGGGCGGAACCGATCGCCAAACCAATACGTTTCGAAGCGAAGTCGGAAGTCCTTGCACCTTTCCGATACAGTGACTTATAGGTGTGCCCGGGCTGGGGATTGTCTGCCTGAGCGAGAATAAAAGAGCTTGAGCCTGTGGAACATTTGCCATCGGAAATTGTGGAGGCGATCAGGGACGAGGACCGTCTGAAGACGCTTTCGCAATCGATCATGCGCGCGGCGGAAGTCGACGAGAATTTCGTCGCCATCGTCGAAGCTGCGGCAAACCGCTTTTCCTGCCCGGCCGCCTTGATACTGATTGCCGATTCCGACGAAAACTGGGTTCAGGCCGTTCATGGCATGAAGGTTGATGACGTGCCCACCCGTTCGGGCCTGTTCGTTTACCCGATCGCGCTCAAGAAACAGCGGGCGCTGATCCTCAACAATCCAGAGACCCACGCTGAGCTCGCCCGTTCGATCCCGATGTTCGAAGGCAAGCGGGTGAAGTTTTTCGCCGGCGCTCCGATCCCGGTTCATGGCGTCAATGCCGGAGCCATCTGCATCATCGACGGCGAAAACCACCGCGACACCACCGAAGAGGATGCCGAAGCGCTGCGCCGACTGGCGAACCTTGCCGGCTCGCTTTATGAACTGAAGCACGCCGCGCGCGGCAAGGCTTCGGCCGATATCGCCCTTTCGCAATCGGAACGCCGCCATTCGATGGCATTGCGAGCCGCGAATATCGCGACCTGGAGCTGGGACGGCGTCAGCGAGACTGTCGAATGCGACAATGCCCTGCGGGAAATGCTTGCGCTTTCACCCGACGAGCCGGTGACCTGCCGCCGGGTGCTTGGCGCGGTCGATCACGAAATGCGGTTTTCGCTGATGCGTCGGTTCAAGTCGGCGCTTGACAGGGGCGAGGAATATCAGTGCGAATTCAAGGTGGAATCCACCGGCAAATGGCTTCTCTCGCTGGGCGGCGCTTATGAAAACGCATTGCTTGAGGAGCGCAAGGGGCCGGTCTTCGGCGTGGTAGTGGACATCACCACCACGAAGGAAAGCGAACAGAAGACCCGCCTGCTGCTGCGCGAACTCAATCACCGCGTCAAGAATACGCTGGCGATCGTGCAGTCGATTGCCGGGCAGACATTGCGCCGGTCGCGGACCTCGGCCGAATTCAACATGTCGTTTTCCGGCCGGCTGCAGGCGCTTTCCGCCGCGCATACCCTGCTGTCGGACGAGCAATGGGGCGCGATCGCCCTCGACCGGCTGCTGCGCTCGCAGATCGCGCCCTACAGCGACAGTTCCGGCCGGCAGGTGGATATTCACGGCAGCGCGGTCTATCTCGATCCCGACGAAGCGCTGGCGCTCGGCCTCGTCATCCACGAACTTGCCAGCAATGCCGCCAAGTTCGGCGCGCTTTCGACCCGGGCCGGCGTCGTGGATATCACCGTCGCCTGCAATGATGAAGGCGGCAACGCCCATCTGGAACTCGACTGGGTCGAGGTTGGCGGGCCGCGGGTGACCACACCCGAGCAGCGCGGTTTCGGATCCGTGCTGATTGAACGCAGCCTCGACAAGGTCATCGGCAGCAAGGTTGATGTCGACTATGCCGAAACCGGCCTCAAGGTGCATATTTCCATGCCGATGCGCTACTGCTGATCGCAAGCCAATTCAGATGAAGCCACCCGCCCGTTTCCCGAACGCGGCGGGTTTATTTTTTTCCGCTCTTTTTTCCAAAAAAGTCATCGGTCGGAGGAACAAGGGTCATTCGGGCACGTTTAATTGTCGTGAGCAAGGTGAGATAAAAACAAATAACACAACTATTGAATCGCACCTATATCGGAACACTACAAGAAGAGAGGAGTATTGACATGCTTCGCAAGATTCTTTCGACCACCGCACTGGTAGCTGTTGTTTCCACGGGTGCAGCCTTTGCCCAGGACGCCAACACCACCGAACCCATGAACCAGCCTGAAGCAAGTTCTGGCATGGAAAACGGCGCTGCGCCGATCTTCCCTGATCGTCAGGCTGCCGGCGAAGACGCCAAGAGCTTTTACGGCGCCACGGGCGAGCAGGTTCTCGCAAGTTCGCTGCTTGGCTGGCCGGTCTACGGCATGAGCGCCGAAACCCAGGAACGCGAACAGGTCGGCGACATCGCTGACATCGTGATGAACACAGATGGCTCGGCCAACGCCGCCGTGATCGGCGTCGGCGGCTTCCTCGGCATCGGCGAAAAACAGGTCGCGATCTCCTTTGATCGCCTGTCCTGGGAGCCCGGCGACAACGGCGCGTGGCTCAGCATTGACGCCACCCGCGAGGAGCTCGAGTCCGCACCGGAATTCGAATCCGACAATGAAAACCTGATGGAGGTTGGCCGCGCTCCGGCACCGGAAGGCACCATGGCGGATGGCTCAACGGATCTGGCCAACTCCGCGGGAACCGCGCTTGACGAAGCCGGCAACGCCACCGGTGAAGCCATGAACGACGTGGCGACGGGCATGGGCACTGCGGCGGATGCCACCGGCAACGCCATGAACGATGTCGCCACCAATGTCGACAATGCCGGCGATGAAATGCAGAACGGCGAAAACCCCATGCTGGAAGGCATGAGCGAAGTCGACACCGCCTCGATTTCCTATGACGAGCTGGAAGGCGCGCCGGTACTGGGCGCCGATGGCGACAATGTCGGCGAGATCTCGGACATCGTGGTCTTTGGCGACAATAACGAAAACGTCTTCGTCGTTGATGTCGGCGGTTTCCTGGGTATCGGCGAAAAGCCGGTCGCCATCTCGGCCGATTCGGCCACGGTCATGAGCGACGGCGACAGCTATGTCGTCCAGACCAAGTATGATCGTGAGACGCTCGAAAACCAGCCGGAATATACCGAGCAGAGCCTGAACGACAATCCGGATGCCGTTCTTCTGAACTAATTCCGGTCTGAAGTTCCTTGCAGAAAGCCCGTGATCTCGCGATCGCGGGCTTTTTCATGCCGAACGCCAGAGGCTGTCCGAACCGCGGACGAGCAGCGGCGTGGCAAAACAGGCGTGAATATTCTCGACGATATCCGCATCGAAAGCGGCAAGCGCCTCAACGTACCGCGATGTCTGCAGCATGGCGGCGGCGATGGCGACGGGGCGCACGTCGCATTGCTTCAGGAGCGAAAGCCCCGCCACGATCGACTGACCCGATGAGATCACGTCGTCGACGAGCGCGACCCGCCGGCCCTCAAGCAGCGGCAGCATGCGCGGATCGATGTAGAGCCGCTTCTGCTGGCCGGGCGTGGTGACGGAACTGACCGGAAGCGACAGCGCGTCCTCGTACCAGAACTTGCGCGAATTGCCGAGCGGCACGTAGCGGGAATGGCCAAGGGCCTCGGCCACAGCAGCCGCCAGCGTGAGGCCAAGCGTCGGCAGGCCGACGATGATTTCGGGCCTCAAAGGGGCAAGCCGGGCGGCGAGATCGGCGGCAAGCGCCCTGGTGACCGCGAACGAAGCCTGGTTGATGATCAGAGACGCAAGTCCCTCACCGCTGTCTTGAAGCGGGCGGATCGGCAGAAGTAGACGGCGTCCGTCCGCAAGCCGCGCGGGATAGGCGGCGTCATGTGCGGCGTCATGGGCGGCCGTCTCAGCCGGCGCGGGCGGCGCGGGCGGCAGCAGTTCCTGCCAGAAATGATGGGGTTGCATGGCGGGTGAAATCTCAAAGCTTGGCCAAAAACAGTCTTGCCCTCATCATTAGGCTTCGGTAGCCCTTTGGGGCAAGGGCGCGGGGCGCGCGATCTCGAAAAGCGGGGTTTTGATGATCCATCTCTACAAGGTCGGAGGGGCGAAGACGCCGATGTCTTCCACCGGCACGCCCGCGCCGCTTGAGGACGACGTGATCTGGATCGACATGCTCGATCCGACAGAAGACGACATGCGCCAGATCGAAGAACTGCTCGGCGTGGTGCTGCCGACGCGCGAATCGCTGAAGGATATCGAACCTTCCAGCCGCTACTATACGGATGGCGACGCCGTCTACATGACGGCCTCCGTCGTCATGAATGTGGATTTCGGTCTCGCCCATCTCACCGATATCGGCTTCATTCTCGCCGAGGGAAGGCTGATCACCATCCGCCATGCCGAGCCGAAACCGTTCTTCCTGTTTGCCGCCGACATGAAGCGGCTCGAGGTCGCGCCCGGACAGGGCGCCAAGGTTCTGGCCTATCTGCTCGACACGATCGTGGACCGCACGGCCGAAATCCTGGAACTGGCGGTTGCCAAGATCGACAACATCTCGATTGCCGTTTTCGGCGAGGGCGCGCGCGGCCGCAGACGCCCCCCGGCGGAGCTGGAAGAGCGCCTCATCGAGATCTCGACCTATCACCGCCTTGTCAGCAAGACCCGGGACAGCCTGACCACGCTGGCGCGCCTTGCGACCTATGTGCAGACGCTCCGCCGGGTACGCGACGACAAGGCCACCAAGGACCTCTGCCGGGTCGTGTCCCACGATATCCAGTCGCTGTCGGAACATGCGGGCTTTGTGGCGTCCAACATAACCTTCCTGCTGGATTCCTCGCTTGGCCTGATCAATCTCGAACAGAACAACATCATGAAGCTGTTTTCGGTGGTCTCGGTCGTGTTCGCGCCGCCGATGCTGATCGCCGGCATATACGGCATGAACTTCGACAAGATGCCGGAGCTGCACTTTTCGTGGGGATATCCGGCCGCTCTCGGCCTGATGTTCCTGACCGGGGCGGCGGCGGTCGTCTGGCTGCGCAAGCGCGGCTGGCTGTAGCGACGAAATCCAGGCATTTCCCGCAATAAAATCAGATATTTGCAGCACGCGACATTGATGCCGCCCCTTGTCTTGACTAGCATGGGCGCTAAAACTATGGTGCGCACCACTTGACCGGGCCTTTCCGCCGCTTTATCGCGTGGCCGGAGCCTTCCTGACAGGGACGCGTTCAAGGAGGGGATGTCATTGGCAGAAGACGGACAGGACGACCTGGAGGCCCGCCGCAAGCGGCTGGAATCCGAGCTCGGTTCGCTGCGCAAGGATGAGGTCTCCGAACAGGCAAAGACAGCGGCGTCCGCCAAGAACCGCAAGGAAATGTCGAAGGGCCTGAAGCTTTCGAGCGAGTTCATGGCGGCGATCTTCGCCGGTTTCATGATCGGATACCTGCTTGATCGCTTCGCCGGAACGGGGCCCTGGGGATTGATTGTGTTTATTCTCCTCGGTTTTTGCGCCGGGGTATTGAATGTACTGCGCTCCGTGGGTTATGTGGCGGAGCCGGAAGACCGTCTGAAAAAGGACGGCGAGTAAAGTTTTGGTTGCCGGCGGCTGAAAACGGCCGCGGGCAGGGCAAGAAGAGAGAGACTAGGTGGCAAACGATCCGACCCATCAATTTCAGATCCACAGCATCGTTCCGATCAATGTCGGCGGGCTGGACCTGTCCTTCACCAATGCCTCGCTGTTCATGGTGATTTCCGCCGGGGCCGCTGCGGGTTTCCTTTACCTGGCAACCGCCAAGCGCGGCCTTATCCCCTCGCGCACGCAGTCGATCGCCGAGCTTCTCTATGAATTCGTCGCATCGATGCTGAGGGAGGGCGCGGGCACGAAGGGCATGGTGTTCTTCCCCTTCGTGCTGACGTTGTTCATGTTCCTGCTGACGGCGAACCTGATCGGCATGTTCCCCTATTTCTTCTCCGTCACCAGCCAGATCGTCGTTACCTTCTCGCTGGCGCTGATGGTGATGGGCGTTGTTGTCGGTTACGGCCTCTACAAGCACGGCCTGCATTTCTTCAAGGTGTTCGTGCCCTCCGGCGTGCCCGTTGCCCTGCTTCCCCTGGTGACCGCGATCGAGATCGTTTCGTTTCTCTCGCGTCCCATCAGCCTCTCCGTCCGTCTGTTCGCCAACATGCTGGCCGGCCACATCACGCTGAAGGTCTTCGCCGGCTTCGTGGTCTCGCTGATCTCGATCGGAACGATCGGCACAGGCGGCGCGATCCTGCCGCTGGCCATGACCGTGGCGCTGACGGCGCTGGAATTCCTGGTGGCCTTCCTGCAGGCCTATGTCTTTGCAGTTCTGACCTGCATGTATCTCAACGACGCCGTCAACGCGGGCGATCACTAGGATAGAAAAGTCGCCGGCTTCGTCTGGACAGGCGGAACCGGCATCGCTATTAAGCCGCAACAACCCAATTCTTCTAAGGAGTTCTCATATGGAAGCGGAAGCAGCAAAGTTCATCGGCGCCGGTATTGCCTGCCTTGGCATGGGTGCAACCTCCATGGGTCTCGGCCGCATCTTCGGTGATTACCTCACCGGCGCTCTGCGCAACCCGTCCGCCGCCGACAGCCAGTTCGGCCGTCTGGTGTTCGGCTTCGCCGTTACCGAAGCGCTCGGCATCTTCTCGCTGCTCGTTGCCCTGCTCCTCCTCTTCGCCGTTTGATTTTTTGAACGGTCCGACTTTCGGTTGCGGCGCCTGGCCTGAGGCCGGCGCCGCGCCCCTTGTTGTCGAAGACCTTTGGAGGTGAGCATGTTTGTGACCCCGGCTTTGGCCCAGACGTCGCATGGTGCAGAAGAACAGCACACGGAATCCACGCTGGCCGAGATGGAACATCACGAACAGCAGGTGTTCCCGCCATTCGATTTCTCGACCTTTCCGTCGCAGATTCTCTGGCTGGCCATTACGTTCGGTCTCTTCTATCTGGTGATGAAGAAGGTGATCGTTCCCCGCGTCGGCTCCATTCTGGAAGACCGCCACGATCGCATTGCCCAGGACCTCGACGAGGCGGAACGCCTTCGCAGCGAGGCCGATGCCGCGATCAAGGCCTATGAAAAAGAACTCGCCGAAGCCCGCAACGAGGCCCGCAGCATTTCCGCCGCAGCCGCCGACAAGGCGCGCGCCGAGGCCGATGCCGAGCGCGAGCAACTCGAAGCCGAGCTTGGCAAGAAGCTTGCGGCAGCCAATGAGCGCATTGCCGCGGTTCGCAACGAAGCGCTTCAGGAAGTCGGCGGCATCGCCGAGGAAACCGCCGCTTTGATCGTTACCCATCTGATCGGCGGCCGCGTCGCCAAGGGCGACATCGAAAGCGCGGTTTCGACCGTCAGGGAGGGCTGAGCCCATGTCTCTCGATGCAACATTCTACGCCTTTGTCGGCCTGATCCTGTTCTTCATCGTCGTCGCCTATTTCAAGGTGCCCGGCATTCTGCTGCGCTCGCTTGATTCGCGCGCCGACGAGATTCGCGGAGAGCTGGCGGAAGCCAAGCGCCTGCGCGAGGAAGCCCAGCACGTGCTTGCCGATTATCAGCGCAAGCGCCGCGAGGCCGAGGAAGAGGCCAAGGATATCGTTGCTGCCGCCGAGCGCGACGCAAAGGCGATCAAGGAAGAAGCCCGCCGCAAGACGGAAGAATATGTCGAGCGCCGGACCGCCTTTTCCGAACAGAAGATCCGTCAGGCCGAGCAGGAAGCCGTCGCCGCCGTGCGCGGTGCTGCAGTCGACGTCGCCGTCGATGCCGCGCGTATCGTTCTGGAAAAGAAGGCGACGCCCGCGGTACGCTCCAAGCTGTTTTCGCAGTCGGTCGACGCGGTCAAATCCCGCCTCAACTGATCCTGTCGGCTTCGAGGTGAAAGTCATTGGCAAGCGTTCCGGCGCTTGCCGTTTTTGTTTCTGGCGTCCGCTAGAATGACCACGGCGCCGCAGAAAATGGTTTGAAACATGGCAAAGCGGATAGACGGCAAGGCGATCGCGGCGGATGTGATCGGGAAGGTCACGGCGGCAAGCGCCGCGCTGAAAGCGGAAAAGGACGTCGTGCCGGGGCTGGCCGTGGTCATCGTCGGCGATGATCCGGCAAGCCACACCTATGTCGCGGCCAAGGGCAGACGCGCCAAGGAATGCGGGTTCCATTCCGTCCAGGTCACGCTGCCAGCGGAAACCAGCCAGGCGGAACTGGAACAGGTTGTGCGCGAACTGAACGACGATCCCACGATCCACGGCATTCTGGTGCAACTGCCCCTGCCCGCGCATCTGGACGAGTTTCCCGTCATCCAGCTTATCCGTCCCGAAAAGGACGTGGACGGGCTTTCGATCGTCAATGCCGGCAAGCTTGCCCTCGGCGACACAAAGACAGGCCTGATCTCGTGCACGCCGGCCGGCGCGATGGTGCTGATTCGCTCGATCCACGGGGGCGACCTCTCCGGCCTCGACGCCGTCGTGATCGGCCGTTCCAACCTGTTCGGCAAGCCGATGGGGCAATTGCTGCTGCAGGCCAATGCCACGGTCACCATGGCCCATTCGCGCACGGCGGACCTGCCGGAAATCTGCCGGCGCGCCGATATCCTGATCGCGGCCACCGGCCGGGCGGAAATGGTGAAGGCCGATTGGGTGAAGCCCGGCGCGACGGTGATCGATGTCGGCATCACCCGGATACCGGCGCCGGAACGCGGCGAGGGCAAGACGCGCCTGATCGGCGATGTGGATTATGCCGCCGTCGAAAAGGTCGCCGGCGCCATCACGCCCGTCCCGGGCGGGGTCGGCCCGATGACGATCACCATGCTGATGGCCAACACAATGATCGCCGCCTGCCGCGACAATGGCGTGACCGTTCCCGATTTCTGAGGCGGACCGCCTGCCGCGCCCGCTTTTCCGGAGAGGCCTTAGCTGAAGGCCTTGAACGTCACCAGGGTGAAGGTGTCCTTGACGCCTTCGATGGTCTGCAGCTTGCTGGTGACGAAATGGCCGATATCGGCATCCTTGGCCAGATAGAACTTCGCCAGCAGATCGTAATCGCCGGAGGTCGAATAGATTTCCGAGGTTTCCTCAAGCGTGCGCACCACCAGATCGGCGACGTCATACGCCTGTCCGGGATGACATTTGAACTGAACGAATATCGTCTGCATCGGCTTTATCTACCCTCTTTGCGCGTCATCATGGCCTCGCCGCTTCGTGTATAGCACCAGCCGGCGGAGGGAAGCCAGACGGTTCGATGCGGGAGATTGACTATCATAAAAATAAAACTTAATTCCACTATAGGTTATTTACCGTTTCAGGGGCAGGAGGCCACTTCCGGCAAAAGGCAATACCGGCTTTCCGTCCGGCAGCATGAGAACACATTAAAGGCAGCGCGTTTCCGGTAGCCGTATTCTGATCGGAGATAAACTTCGAAACTGATGTGCCAGAATTTAGTTTGGCGAATGAAACAGCCGGTCTATATGCATTGTGAGCGTCGACCGCGGCCTCTCAGTCACGCGCCGTCACATGAACGAAAAAGGGAATAAGCATCATGACAATCGCAACAGCGCTATCCGACAAACTCAAGAAGGCGGACCTCGCCGAGCCCCGCGCCTACATCGCCGGCGAATGGCGCGACAAGGTGACCAGCGGCAAGACCTTCGATGTCGTGAATCCGGCGACTGGCGACGTCATCGCCACGCTTCCCGACTGCGGGAAGGAAGAAGTCGAGGAGGCCGTCGCCGCCGCCTACGAGGCACAGAAGGCCTGGGCGAAGAAGACCGGCAAGGAACGCGCCCAGATCCTGCGCAAACTCTACGACCTGATGGTCGAAAACGCCGATGACCTGGCCGTGATCCTGACGGCGGAAATGGGCAAACCGCTTGCCGAGGCGCGCGGCGAAGTGCTCTACGGCGCGGCCTATATCGAATGGTTCGGCGAAGAAGCCAAGCGCGCCTATGGCGACATCATTCCCGGCCATCAGGCCGACAAGCGGATCATGGTCATCCGCCAGCCGGTTGGCGTCGTCGGCGCGATCACCCCGTGGAACTTCCCGAACGCGATGCTGGCCCGCAAGATGGCTCCCGCACTCGCCGCCGGCTGCTCGATCGTGTCCAAGCCCGCCCAGCAGACGCCGCTTTCGGCGCTCTCCATGGCGCTGCTCGCCGAGCGCGCCGGCCTGCCGAAAGGCCTTCTGTCGGTCGTAACTTCGACCAGTTCATCCACCGTCGGCAAGGTCTTCAGCGAGGATGACCGCGTCCGCAAGATCACCTTCACCGGCTCCACCGAAGTCGGCCGCATCCTGATGCGCCAGGGGGCAGACCAGATCAAGAAGATGGGCCTGGAACTCGGCGGCAATGCGCCGTTCATCGTCTTCGACGACGCCGACCTCGATGCGGCGGTCGAAGGCGCGATCGCGTCCAAATTCCGCAATGCCGGCCAGACCTGCGTTTGCGCCAACCGGCTTTACGTGCAGGCCGGCGTCTATGACGCATTCGCCGAGAAGCTTTCCAAGCGCGTTGCGGGCCTCAAGGTCGGCCCCGGCATGGAAGACGGCGTCGAAATCGGTCCGATGATCGAGAAGGCGGCGGTCGACAAGGTCGAGGACCATATCGCCGATGCCACCGCCAAGGGCGCTTCGGTCAAGCTCGGCGGCAAGTCGCACGAGCGCGGCGGCCTGTTCTTCGAGCCGACGGTGCTCACCGGCGTGACGCCCGACATGAAATGCGCGCGCGAGGAGACCTTCGGTCCGGTGGCGCCGCTGTTCAAGTTCGAGACCGAGGACGATGTCGTCGCCATGGCCAACGACACCGAATTCGGCCTCGCCTCCTATTTCTTTTCGCGCGATGTGGCCAAGATCTTCCGGGTGGCCGAAGCGCTGGAATACGGCATTGTCGGCGTCAATACCGGCCTGATCTCCACCGAGGTCGCCCCCTTCGGCGGCGTCAAGCAGTCCGGCCTCGGCCGCGAAGGCTCCAAATACGGCCTCGATGACTATACCGAGCTGAAATATATCTGCCTCGGCGGCATCGCCTGAGGGCGAGCGACGCTTATGGTCGGGAGGTGACGAAGCCTCCCGACTTCCAGGCGTGGTGTTCGCGCCTGACACGAGCATCCGGGCTAGCCGGAAAACGCCGCCTGAACCCTCGGGTCAAGCCCGAGGGTGCCCCCCGATCGGGGTTTGGTTTGGACTGTCAAACGACCAACACTCCCCGTTTCCATTCACCGTCGCCACTCAAACCGGCGTCGCGATCGAGCGGATCGCGGTTTCGATCCGTTCGCGCTCGGCCAGAAGCCGATCCTCGGCTTCGTCCTGGCTGATCCGGACGAAGTGGAATGGCTTGCCGGCCGGCATCTGCGCAAGTCGCGGCAGGTCGGCGGAAATCACCGTGGCGATCTTCGGATAGCCGCCGGTCGTCTGCCGTTCCGCCGTCAGCACCGTGGCGATGCCGGAGCCCGGCACCTGGATCGAACCGGCGGGCGTGGCGTCGGAAATGATATCGTGGCCACCGATAGCGCGCAGCAGCGGCCCGTCGAGCAGGCTCGCCATCCGGTCGCGCCGGCTGGAGACGGAAAACGGTTCGGTGAGAAGCAGCGACCAGGCCCGGGGATCGAAGCGGTCATCCTGCGGTCCTGCGACGATCCGGATCGGCCCTTGCGGATAATGGAAAATCTCCGTCAGTTTCTGCGGCGAGCCGGGTTCGCCGTTTCCGAGCGGCAGCAGATCGCCCTCGGCGAGCGTCCTACCCTCAAACCCGCCCATCGCGTTTCTGACATGGGTGGCGCGCGAGCCGAGCAGTTCCGGCACGGCGATGCCGCCGGAAAAGGCGATATAGCCCCAGACCGCGCCTCTCATCGGACCGATCTCCAGCGTTTCGCCCGGCCGCAGCGCATGGCTTTCCCAAAGCGGCATGGCCCGCCCATTGATCGTCACCTGCGCGGTCCCGCCGGTGACGACCACCATGCAGGGCGCGCTGACGCGATAGCTTCCGCCAAACTGTGCGAATTCCAGCGCCGCCGCGTCATCGCCATTGCCGACAAGCGCCTGCGCGATGCGAAAGGCAGCCTTGTCCATCGGCCCGGATGGCGAGACGCCGGCGGCAAGATAGCCGGTGCGCGGCCGCGCCTGGACGGAAACCATGAGACCGGCCCTGACGACCTCCAGCCTGTTCATGCCGCCTCCGGTTCCACAATGGCCTCGCCCGCGGCCGCGCGGTGTTCCAGCGCCGCCATCTCGTCGGCGCCGATCTCGAAAAACCGGATCGTGTCGCCGGCGCGGAAGAAGGAGGGGTCTGCGCGCTCCGGGTCAAACAGGCGCAGCGGCGTGCGGCCGATATAGCGCCAGCCGCTGGGGCCGGACAGCGAGTTGATCGCCGCCTGCGCGCCGCCAATGCCGACCGCGCCCGCCGCCACCTTCTGGCGCGGTACGGCAAGGCGAGGCGTATGTAGCGCCTCAGGCAGGCCGCCGAGATAAGTGAAGCCGGGCGCAAACCCGATCATGTAGACCCGGTAATCGGCAGCGGTGTGCAGCGCGATCAGCTCTTCAGGACTGATATTCTTGATTTCGGCAAGGTCTGCGAGATCAAGCGCATTATCGCCCCGATAGCAGACCGGCACCCGGAAATGGCGGGTGGTGTTTTCCCCGCCCTCGGTGAGATGCTCCACCCGCTCGTGAAGCAGCGGCATCAGCTGCGCGCCGCGAATGCGGCCGGGATCGTAATAGACCAGCAGCGAGCGGTAGGTCGGAACGGTTTCGACAATGCCTTCCACCGGCCGCGCCTTCAAAGCGTCGGCAAGCGCGATCACGCGGGCATTGACGTCCGCGTCGATCCTGTCTGCAAATTCCACGGTCACGGCCTGATCGCCGGCCGGCTTGATCGTTACCACTGTCCAATGCTCCAAGTCGCGCCCGTTTTTCCGGACGCGCGTCGAGGCTATCAGCTTTTGACGGTTTCGCGAAAGACCCCGATCGTCCGCCGCGTCCCCAAGCGATATGACCAGCCAGTCGCCGGGGCGCTGCGCGAAACGGTGCCCGGTTTTCAGGCAACACAACCTATAGAAATCAGGGCGACTCAGCATTTCCCGTTTTGGGCCTTGTAACAGACGGAAAACCGCCTTATTGTCATCAAACGTTCATTTTCAATGGATAAATGTCTTAAAACGAACATTTTTGTCGTTTCAGGTACAAAGGAGAACGAAGATGAAGAAATTTGGATTTTTGACGCTTGGCGCACTCACCGGCGCACTGATCTCGAGCGCTGCCTTCGCCGAGACGATTACCGTTTATACCTCTTACGAAGAAGACGAGGCCGCAGCTTTTCTCGAAAAGGCAAAGGAGGCCATGCCCGATATCGACGTCAACCTTCTGAGGCTTTCCACCGGCGATCTCGCCGCCCGCATCATCGCGGAAAAAGCCAATCCCCAGCATGACGTGCTGTGGGGTTTTGCCGTCACCTCCATGGTCAACCCGCAGATCGAGGAAACGCTGGAAGCCTACGAGCCGAAGGGCATCGATACCGTTCCCGCGCAGTTCCGCGACCCCGACAACAAGTGGTTTGCGGTTACCGGCTACATGGCGGCATTCTGCGTCAACAATGAACGCCTCGAGGCCGAGGGGCTGGAAATGCCGACCTCGTGGGCCGATCTGACCGACCCGTCCTTTGCCGATGAGGTTGTCATGCCCAACCCGGCAAGCTCGGGCACCGGCTATATCCAGATCGATGCGCTGCTCCAGATGATGGGCGAAGACGAAGGCTGGACCTTCCTCGACAAGCTCGACAAGAACGTCGCGCAGTACATCAAGTCCGGCTCCCGCCCCTGCAACGTCGCCTCGATGGGCGAATACACCGTCGGCGCCTCCTACGCCATGCGCGCCATCAAGAACATCGAGGAAGGCTACCCGATCACCATGGTCGTGCCCTCCGAAGGCGCCGGCAACGAGCTGGAAGGCAACGCGCTGGTCGCCTCTTCCGAGCACAAGGATGCCGCCAAGCGCTTCCTCGACTGGACCCTCAGCCCCGAAGCGGCCACGGCCTATTACGACTGGAAGACGATCGTGACGGTTCCGGGCGGCGAAGTGCCGGAGCGGTTCATCTCCGCCGGCCTGCCCGAGGATGTTCCGGCCGCCCTGTTCCCGGTCGACTTCCGTGCCGCGGCCGAAGACCGCACGGAGATCATCAACACCTGGCAGGAGCGCTACGAGCGCTAAGAAACGCCAGATGATGACGCAGCCGGCGGGCGATCATGCCCGCCGGCGCTTTTTGCCAAACGCAATTCGGCGGAAGCAAGCTTCGGCTGATCTGTTTCATTGAATTGCTTTACGTGCGGCCAAGTGGAAACGGCATCATCCTTCCCCGCCCCGCACCGCCAAACCCGCATCAGGAGAGAACGCGCGATGGACCTTTCGATCCGCAACCTTGTCAAGCGCTTCGACAGGCTGACAGCACTCGACAACGTCACGCTCGATGTCCCGCACGGAAACTTCGTCTGCTTTCTCGGCCCGTCTGGCTGCGGAAAGACCACGCTGCTGCGCGTCATCGCCGGACTGGAAGATGCGGATGAAGGCACGATCGAACTCGGCGGCGAGGACCTGACGGCGGTGCCCACCCGGGCGCGCAATTTTGGCGTCGTGTTCCAGTCCTATTCGCTGTTTCCCAACATGAGCGCGGCTCGCAATGTCGGTTACGGGCTCGAATGCCGGCGCTGGGACAAGGCCAAGATCGGCAGCCGCGTCGACGAGATGCTCGACCTCGTGCACCTTGCCGATCACCGCGCCAAGCTGCCGGCGCAGATGTCGGGCGGCCAGCAGCAGCGCATCGCGCTGGCGCGCGCGCTCGCGCCCGATCCGTCCCTGCTTCTGCTCGACGAGCCGCTGTCCGCGCTTGATGCCAAGGTACGCGAGGAATTGCGCGTGGAAATCCGCAGCCTGCAGCAGCGCCTGAACCTGACCACGATCATGGTCACCCACGATCAGGAAGAGGCGCTGGCGATGGCGGATGTCGTCGTGGTCATGAACAAGGGAACCATCGAACAGATCGGTTCGCCGCGTGACCTTTATGCAGAACCGCAAACCGCCTTCGTAGCTGATTTCATCGGACGAATGAATATACTGAAACTGGATGAAAACACGCGCATGCAGCCGAGCTTCGGCGGCGTGGCGCTCCACCTTGCCGATAGCGAAAACACCCCCGATCATGTGACTGCCCTCGGCGTGCGCCCGGAAATGATTTCGCTGACCGAGGTCGACGCCGCCGGCGACAACACCCTGCCCGCAACCGTCTCCGGCGTTACCTATCTCGGCAATATCACCCGCGTCGAGGTGGTGACGGATGCCGAGCCCAAGGCGCCGATCAGCGTCGAGTTGCACGGCGCGAGCACGGTTCCGAAAGTGGGCGAGCGTCTCGGCATCGTCATTCCGGCCGAAGCCCTGAGGGTGCTTGCATGAGCAACGCCGTGAAGACCGCAAGCCGCCCCGCCCGCGGCACCGATATTGCCGACCGCGCCAGCATCTGGGCGATGACGCTGTTCGTCGCAGCCCTCCTGATCATCTTTCTGCTGCTGCCGCTGCTGGGCATACTGATGCGCAGCCTGGAGACCCCGGACGGTCTCGGCTTGGGCAACTTCATCGCCACCTTCTCGACCATGCGTTTCTGGGAACTCGTCGGCGACAGCATTCTGGTCTCGCTCACCTCCACGGCGATCGTGGTGGTGGTCGCCTATGGCTATGCCTATGCGCTTCAACGCGCGATCATTCCCGGCAAATGGTTCCTGCGCATCGTGATCCTGGTGCCGCTGTTCGCGCCGTCGCTGGTTCAGGCACAGGGCCTGATCCTGCTTCTCGGACGCAACGGCATCCTCAACCGCTATCTCGGTTTTGATCTCGACATCTACGGTTTCTGGGGCGTGGCGATCGCCAATGCGCTCTATGCCTTTCCCTACGCCTTCCTGATCCTGTCGGCAGCGCTCGCCGTGGCGGATGCCCGGATCTATGAAAGCGCGGAAGCGCTCGGCGCCGGGCCGCTGCGCATCTTCCGCGACGTCACGCTGCCCGCCACCCGCTACGGGCTGGCGGCCACGCTGTTCATCGTGTTCATGCTGGCGATCACCGATTTCGGCAATCCGATGGTGATCGGCGGCGACTTCAACGTGCTGGCGACGGAAGTGTACAATCAGGTCATCGGTCAGGCCCAGTTCGGCCTCGGCGCGGTCATCGGCGTGGCGCTGCTGGTGCCGGCCATGTTTGCAAAGCTGATCGAGAAGCGGATGACCGCGCGCCAGCACGCGCTGGTCACCGAGCAATCCCGGCCGCTGACGCCAAAACCCTCGGCGCGGCGCGACCTGTTCTTCTCGCTCTATGCCTATGTTGTGGCGGGGCTGGTTGTGTCCGTGGTCGGCATCGTCGTGTTCGCCAGCTTCGTGCATCTGTGGCCGTACAATATGAGCTTCACGCTGCGCCACTACCGCTTCGATGTCCAGAATGGGACCGACCCGCTCTGGAACAGCGTTTTCGTCGCTTTCGCAACCGCTATCGTCGGCATCATCGTCACCGGGCTCGGCGCCATCGTGGTGCACAAGTTCAAGACCGCGCTGACCGGACCGCTGTCGTTTCTGGCGATCCTGCCGGCCGCAGTGCCCGGCATCGTGCTCGGCCTCGGCTATATCCTGGTGTTCAATTCACCTGCCAATCCGCTCAATTTCCTCTACGGAACCTTTGCGCTGATCGTGATCCTCGAGGTCTATTACAACCACGCCCATGCCTTCCTGATCTCATCGACCAGCCTGAAGCAGATCGGCGCGACGTTTGACGAGGCCTCGACGACGCTCGGCGGCACTTCGATGACGACCCTGCGCAAGGTCACGCTGCCGCTCATCTGGCCGACCCTTCTGGGCGTGGGCGTGTTCTATTTCATGCGCTCCATGGTCTCGCTTTCGGCGGTGATCTTTCTCGTCACCCCCTCGACCCAGCTTGCCTCCGTTTCGGTGCTGCAATTGTCGGATCGCGGCGCGATCAACCAGGCGGCCGCCTTTTCGGTCTGCATCATGGGGATCGTGGTGCTGTGCCTGATCGTCGTGCGCGTGCTGATGCGGCTCGCCGGCGTCAAGAACGTAAATCTCATAAGATAAGAGCGGAAAACGCCATGACGGCCTCCCCCATCAAGGCCATCCTTTTCGACAAGGATGGCACTCTCCTCGATTACCAGCGCACCTGGGCGCCCATCAACCGGGCCGCAGCCGATCTTGCCGCGAGCGGCGATCCGGCGCTTGCCGCGCATCTTCTCAGCGTTGGCGGCATGGATGCCGAAAGCGGGCAGACATCGTCAAACAGTCTGCTGGCCGCCGGCAATACCGACGAGATCGCCCGGGCCTGGGTCGAGGCCGGCGCGCGTTTCAGCGTCGGCGAGCTGACCGCCGCGCTCGATACGCTGTTTACCGCCGCAGTCTCCGACGCCGTTCCGGTCACCAATCTGGTCAAGCTTTTTCGCAACCTGCATGAGCGCGGGTTCCGGCTCGGCATCGCCAGCAGCGACAGCCAGGCGGCGATCGAAGGACTGGTGGAGCGCCTGTCGCTGACCCCATGGATCGACTTCATCGCCGGCTATGACAGCGGCTACGGCGTCAAGCCGGAACCCGGCATGTTGCTGGCGTTTTGCGAGGCGATGGGCGTCGCGCCCGCGCAGACCGCGGTCGTCGGCGACAATCCCCATGACATGAACATGGCGATCTCCGGCGGGGCGGGTCTCAGGGTCGGCGTTTTGACGGGAACGGGAACGCGCGACGTGTTGCAGCCTCTGTGCGATGTCTGCCTTCCGGGGATCCAGACGCTCGCCACCGACATTTTCGAGAACATAGCGGCGTCAAGGACATGAAAGCGACAGCGGAAAAGCGGCCGGCGGCGCGCTTTCGCCGCGGTTCAGCAAACGATCTCGACGCCGTTTTCATCCAGAAGACGACGGATATCCCCTTCCGGCATGGTGTCGGTAACCAGCGTGTCCACATCGGATATCGAACCCAGCCGCACCATGGCGCGCTTGCCGAACTTGCTGCTGTCGACGGCCAGAAGCGTGTGGCGCGATTGCGCCATCGCCGCCGTCGCGACCACGCTCTCGGCATGGTCGTCGTCGCAGAGGTCGCCGTCATTGTCGATGCCGCTCACCGAGATGATCGCACTGTCGAACTTGAAGTTGCGGATGAATTCGGGCGTCTCTTCCTGGAAGATACCGCCATGGATCGGACGGACGAAACCGCCGGGGACGGCCAGCGTGAAATTGGTGTTCTCGTTCAGGATCGTCGCGACCCTGAGGCTGTAGGTCAGAACCCTGAGATGATTGCGGCTCGACAGCGCGCGCGCGATCGCTTCGCAGGTGGTGCCGGAATCGATGAAGATCGACGCGCCATCCGGCACAAGGTCGGCAACAAGTTCGCCGATGCGCTGCTTCTGCTCCGCATTGTCGACGCGCCGACGGCGGTAGACGGTTTCCTCCAGCGGGCCGACAAGCACCGCCCCGCCGTGAAGACGGCGCACGCGACCCGCCTTTTCAAGCGCCAGAATATCGCGCCGGGCCGTCTGGGTGGTCACCGTGAAGAAATCGGAAATCTCCTCTACGGAGATATAGAAGTTCTTCTCCATCAATCGCAGTATCGACGACTGACGGCTTTCCTTCTTTCTTTCTTCTCCGTTGCTTTCCACGTCCGCACCACCTCCAGCACCATTTCCGATTCTGTGCCCTCCTTTTTGAAACACCGAGGGCGTGTACGCAAGGAATCTATAAAAATGTTGTAAATATGACATATAAGGGTCTTATATGTCGCTTTCGAAACATGTTAACCTGACGACGCAAATCGAAATTTCATAGCGTTCCGATTACGAAAGGAATACCCGATGAATGGTATCATTCAGCGGCTGGGAAGCCGCGCGCACATTTCAGGCAAGATGCTGGGCCTTCTGAGCGGCGTTTCGCTGCTGGCCGTCAGCGCTGTTCCGGCGAAGGCCGAGGACAATGCGCTGCGCATCATCTCCTTGAACACCTGGGGGGCATCGACGCTCATTCCCGAAGCGGCCGACCTTCTTTCATCGGGCAATTACGACTTCATCACCATCCAGGAATACCGCAACAGCTACGGCGTCGACATCCAGAAGAAGATGGCCGAGCTTGGCGCCGGCGACTATTCGCTGCACTCGAAGGGCGACACCGGCCTCGCATGGCGCGACAAGGACATCATCGATTACAGCAATACCGATGAGCCGGTTCATGTGGTTGTCGGCGGCGAGAACGG
>NZ_DEPM01000196.1:0-4133 GCF_002358775.1 Martelella sp. UBA3392 | reverse complement strand
AACCGCGAAGCCCATGAGCTGAACGACTGGGCCGCAGGCAAGGCCAGCCCCATTATCATGACGGGGGACTTCAACGCGGGCGACATCTCCGAGCGCGGACTGCTGGAAGTGGTTCAGCAGGAATTCATGATGAAGCGCGCGCGCGAGACCGGCAATGCGGACCACAAGGCCTGGGCTCTGCAATATGTCGCGCGCAATCACGCCATCGGTTCGGAAAAATACGCCGCCGCCGAAGCCTATATCAACCGCGAGACCAATACCGCGCCGGAAGGCCTGTTCACCGACGAGACCTACCCCGTGGCGGGCAACACGCCCTACACGATGAACCTTCTGAAGAAGCAGTATCAGATCCTGCAGAATCCCGAGGATCGCGAACGCTTCGCCCCCCACAAGCTGGCGGATGGCAGCACCACATGGCCGAGCGTGGAAGAAGATGACGAGGCCTTCAAATGGCCGTCCTGGGGCCGCACCCAGATCGACCACTTCATCGCCTCGCGCCCCTACGCCAAATGGTGGGAACTGACGGATGCCGAAGACGATCGCTATGTCGGCGGCGTTCTCGATCAGGACATCAGCACCACCGAGAGCGGCAAGGCGCTTTCCGACCATGAGCCGCTCGCCCATGAAATCCGCTGGAAGGGCCCCAATGTCGAGGAAATCGGCGACAGCGGCAAGGTTCGCCTGACCTTCGACGCCAACACGCGCGATTCCGCCGAGCGCGCCGGCGAATTCCGGCTGTCGCGCAACAACCATCGCACCGATGTCTATCTCGGCCAGCTTTCCGACGAGGATGGTCGCCCGATCTATGCGCAGGCGCCTGAAGTCACTGAGGACCGTCTCGGCTTCCTGCTTGCCAACGCGGTCTATGACCGTCACGACCCGGAAGCCTTCCAGGAGGAGCTTGCCCTCTACGTGCCCGCCGAACAGCAGGCGGTTTACAAGGCCTATCTCGACAAGCTCACGGACACCTCCAATCCGGAGTTCTTCCGCAACGTTCTCGACGACTACTTCCAGGCGCATCGCGAGGAATTCCCGGGCATCGGCAGCATCAGCGACATGAGCTGGGAGCAATGGGGCGATATCCTCATGAAATATGTCGATGAGGACCTCGCCTTCGACACCAAGCCGGAAAACCCGGCCTGGGACGAGCTTGTGGCAACGCTCGGCCTCAACGATCCAGCCGTACGCGCCGCACTTTCCGCGAAGACCGGGCTCGACTTCGAAAACGACCCCTTCGCCCCCCTCAAGCTGGCGCTCGATTGCGCCGATGCTCAGCATCTCTCGCTTCAGGGCGCCCGCGCGATGTGCGTGGACGATCATGAGCGCTTCCGCGATATCGTCGTCACCGCTGGCAAAACCGTGGCGATCGACGAAAGCGCGGCGCTCGGCTCGACCGACGGTCTGATCACGCTTGACAATGGCGGCATCCGCACCGCCGGACCCGACGATGACTGGGCGCAGTGGACCGGGCCGATCACCTCGATCGACAAGGCCATCCGTTTCGACGGCCAGGGCTGGATCGATGTCTCGCATCCGACGGTTCCGGTGACCGCCCTCAAGACGTTCTCCGGCGACGGCACGTTCGAAAAGCGCGGCGTGGGCACCCTGCTTCTGACGGCCGACAGCTCCGGCTTCGCCGGCACCACGCTGGTCAATGAGGGCAAGCTCTTGGTGGGCGACGAAAACGGCCTCGGCAAGCTCGGCGGTAGCATGACCGTCAATGACGGCGCTGTTCTCGGCGGCTCAGGCACGATCGGCTCCGGCGCGGGTTCGCTGGTCGCAATCGCCGCGGGCGGCACGCTGTCGCCGGGCAATTCCATCGGCACGCTCACGATCGACGGCGACCTCGCCTTCGCCAGCGGCTCGATCTTTGCCGTCGAAGTCGACCCGGAAACCGGCCGCAGCGACGCTGTGACGGTGACCGGCAAGGCCTCGCTGGACGGAACGCTCGCGCATGTCGGCTTCGACGGCGTCTACGATCCGCGCTCGACCTACACCGTCCTCTCGGCCGGTGAGATCGAGGGCCAGTTTGCAAGCGTCACCTCCGATTTCGCCTTCCTGACGCCCGACTTCATCTATGGCGCGAGCGAAATCGGCCTGAAGCTGCAGCGCAACGACCGCGATTTCGCATCGCTGGCTCAAACCGCCAACCAGGCGGCCGTTGCGGCAAGTGTGGAGTCGATCGGCTTTACCGCCGGAAACCAGCTCTATGACGCGATCGTCATGCTGCCGGACGATCCCGATTTCATCCGCAACGGCTTCGACCAGCTTTCCGGCGAGATCCATGCGTCGGTCAAATCGGCGTTGATCGAGGAAAGCGGCATCGTCCGCGGCGCGGAAGCCGATCGCCTGCGGGCAGCCTTCGGCACGGTCGGCGCATCGTCGGCCCCGGTTCTGGCCTACGGGCCGGACGGGGCTAACCTTGCCGCCCCCGATCAGGCAGACGGGATCGCCGCCTGGGGCAGCGCCTTCGGGGCGTGGAACAAGTTCGACGGCAACGCCAATGCCGCCGGCCTCGACAGCGCGACGGGCGGCCTGCTGGTCGGCGTCGACATCCCGGTTGCCGAAACCTGGCGCGTCGGCGCGCTCGCCGGCTACAGCCATTCGAGCTTCGACAGCGACGACCGCGCGTCGTCGGGTTCCAGCGACAACTACTCGCTCGGCCTCTATGCCGGTTCGCAGTGGGGTGGCCTCGGCTTCCGCTCGGGCCTTGCCTATACGTGGCACCAGATCGACACCAGCCGCTCGGTGTTCATCCCGGACCTTACGAATGCGCTCGACAGCAGCTATGACGCCGGCACCTTCCAGGCCTTCGGAGAACTCGGCTATCAGTTCGATCTCTCCGACGTTCAGCTGGAGCCGTTCGCCAACCTCGCCTATGTCAATCTGGATAGCGATGGCTACAGCGAGACCGGCGGCGCTGCGGCGCTGAACGGCGCAAGCGGAAGCTCCGATACGACCTTCACCACCGTGGGTCTGCGCGTATCGTCGGACTTCATGCTGGGCCAGACAAAGGCGAAGGCAAGCGGGATGATCGGCTGGCGTCACGCCTTCGGCGATATCACGCCGTCCGTCACGCAGGCCTTTGCGGGCTCGACGCCGTTCACCATCACCGGCGTCGCCGTCGCCGAGGATGCCGCCGTGGTCGAGGCCGGTCTCGATTTCGACCTGTCACCCAACACCACGATCGGCGTTTCCTACCAGGGCCAGTTCGGCGACGACGTCAGCTACAACGGCGTCAACGCAAGGCTCCAGGTGAAGTTCTGATCCCATAAAGCAAATTTGCGGGCGGGAGCCATTCCCGCCCGCAAGGCCATCGTCCAAGACGACATGATTGGCCGTGCAGTGCGCCGGCAGTGACTTTGCCCACCGCCGGCAGGCAGCTATCCCGGACGCAGCCTCACTTGGCGTCCTCCAGCGGGACATACAGGTCTCCGCCATCGCGGAATTTTTCGGCCATCTTCTCCATTCCCTCCTTCTGCGCCTCCGCCCGGATGTCGTGACTGATGCGCATGGAGCAGAATTTCGGCCCGCACATGGAACAGAAATGCGCGACCTTGTGCGCCTCCTTCGGCAGGGTCTCGTCATGCATCGAGCGCGCCGTTTCCGGGTCGAGCGAGAGGTTGAACTGGTCTTCCCAGCGGAATTCGAACCGCGCGCGCGATAGCGCGTCATCACGGATCCGCGCCGCCCGATGCCCCTTTGCGAGATCGGCGGCATGAGCGGCGATCTTGTAGGTGATGACGCCGGTCTTCACATCGTCGCGGTCGGGCAGGCCGAGATGCTCCTTCGGCGTCACATAGCAGAGCATCGCCGTGCCGAACCAGCCGATCATCGCTGCGCCGATGCCGGACGTGATATGATCGTAGCCCGGCGCGATGTCCGTGGTCAGCGGCCCGAGCGTATAGAACGGCGCCTCCCCGCAGCTCGCAAGCTGCTTGTCCATGTTCGCCTTGATCTTGTGCATCGGCACGTGGCCGGGCCCCTCGATCATCACCTGACAATCCTTGGCCCAGGCGATCTGCGTGAGTTCCCCCAGCGTTACGAGCTCGGCGAACTGCGCCTCGTCGTTGGCATCGGCGATGGAACCGGGCCGCAATCCGTCTCCAAGACTGAAGCTGACATCATAGGCC
>NZ_DEPM01000277.1:7978-10015 GCF_002358775.1 Martelella sp. UBA3392 | reverse complement strand
CCGCTCAAACTTTGCTTTTGCCATTTTAAGGCTCCTATTCCTGTCGAACCCGCGAAGGGGTCAATCTCATTATCTTTGAGGCCGTGCTCCGGTCACTTCTGACCGGAGTATTTCGCCTGAATTTCCTGTGCCACATTCGAAGGCACCGGCGCATTGTGGTCGAAGACCATCGAATACTGGGCGCGGCCCTGCGACATCGAGCGCAGCGTGTCGACATATTTGAACATGTTGGCGAGCGGAACCTGGGCTTCGATCACCGTCGCGTTGCCGCGCGGCTCCTGACCCTGGATCTGACCGCGACGGGAGTTCAGGTCGCCGATGACATCGCCGACGTAATCTTCAGGCGTCACGACCTCGACCTTCATGATCGGCTCGAGAAGCTGGGCGCCAGCCTTGCGGGCTGCTTCGCGGAAGCAGGCGCGCGATGCGATTTCGAAGGCGAGAACCGACGAGTCGACATCATGGTAGGCACCGTCAACCAGCGTGGCCTTGATGCCGAGCATCGGGAAGCCTGCCAGCGGACCGGAGGACAGAACGCTTTCGATACCCTTCTGAACGCCAGGAATATATTCCTTCGGAACGGAACCGCCGACGATCTTGGATTCGAATACGAAATCCTCGCCATCCGGATTGGGTTCGAAAATAATCTTGACGCGGGCGAACTGACCCGAACCACCCGACTGCTTCTTGTGGGTGTAGTCTTCCTCGTGAGCCTGCGTGATCGTTTCGCGGTAGGCCACCTGCGGCGCGCCGACATTGGCCTCGACCTTGAACTCGCGCTTCATGCGGTCGACGAGGATGTCGAGGTGAAGCTCGCCCATGCCGGCGATGATGGTCTGACCGGACTCTTCGTCGGTGGCAACCCGGAAGGACGGATCCTCGGCGGCCAGACGGTTGAGGGCGAGACCCATCTTTTCCTGGTCGGCCTTGGTCTTCGGCTCGATCGCGATCCGGATAACCGGCTCGGGGAACTCCATCCGCTCCAGGATAACAGGCTTCAGCGGATCGCAGAGCGTATCACCGGTGGTGGTCTCCTTGAGGCCGGCAAGCGCGACGATATCGCCGGCATAAGCCACGTCGATGTCCGAACGGGAGTTCGAGTGCATCTGCAGCATGCGGCCGACGCGCTCGCGCTTTTCCTTGACCGTGTTCATAACGCCCGATCCCTTTTCGATCGTGCCGGAATAAACACGGCAGAAGGTCAGCGAACCGACGAAGGGGTCGTTCATGATCTTGAACGCCAGCATCGACAGCGGCTCGTTGTCATCGGCCTTACGCGAGATTTCGGCCTCGGTCTTGACGTCGATACCCTTGATCGCGGGAATTTCGACCGGCGACGGCAGGAAGTCGACAACGGCGTCGAGCAGGGGCTGAACGCCCTTGTTCTTGAACGCCGAGCCGCACAGCATCGGGAAGAACTCGACGTTGATCGTACCCTTGCGGATGAGTTCGCGGATCTTGTCGTTATCGGGCATATTGCCTTCGAGGTAAGCTTCCATGGCTTCCTCGTCGATATCGACGATCGTCTCGATCATCAGCTCGCGGTACTCTTCGGCCTTGTCCTTCATGTCAGCCGGGATGTCGGTGACGTCCCACTGAGCGCCAAGATGCTCGCCATCCCAGACCAGAGCCTTCATCTCGATCAGGTCGATCACACCGGCGAAGTCGTTTTCAGCGCCGATCGGCAGCTGGATGACAACCGGGGTCGCGCCGAGACGGGACTTCACCATGGAGACCGAGCGATAGAAGTCGGCGCCGATCTTGTCCATCTTGTTGCAGAAGATCATCCGCGGAACGTTGTACTTGTCAGCCTGACGCCAGACGGTTTCCGTCTGCGGCTCAACACCGGCATTGGCGTCGAGAAGGGCGACAGCACCGTCAAGCACGCGCAGCGAACGCTCGACTTCGATGGTGAAGTCAACGTGGCCGGGGGTGTCGATGATGTTGAAGCGGCGCTTCTTGCCGTCGCGACCTTCCCAGAAGGTGGTCGTCGCAGCGGACGTGATGGTGATGCCGCGCTCCTGCTCCTGCTCCATC
>NZ_DEPM01000277.1:1114-7668 GCF_002358775.1 Martelella sp. UBA3392 | reverse complement strand
TGCTCCTGCTCCATCCAGTCCATGGTAGCAGCACCGTCGTGGACTTCACCGATCTTATGAGACTTGCCGGTATAAAACAGGATGCGCTCGGTCGTCGTGGTCTTGCCAGCGTCGATATGCGCCATGATCCCGAAATTGCGGTAGTCTTCGATTTTGTAGTCGCGAGCCATGATATCAGGCCTTCCTCGGTGTTCTGATTACCAGCGGTAATGAGAGAATGCGCGGTTGGCATCGGCCATCTTGTGCGTGTCTTCACGCTTCTTGACAGCAGAGCCGCGATTGCTCGAAGCATCCATGAGCTCGCCGGACAGGCGCTCGATCATGGTGGTTTCGTTGCGCTTGCGCGCAGCAGCAATCAACCAGCGGATGGCAAGCGCCTGGCGGCGCTCGGGACGGACGTCGACGGGAACCTGGTAGGTGGCACCGCCAACACGACGGGAGCGAACCTCAACGTGCGGAGCAACGTTGTCGAGCGCCTGATGGAAAACCTCAACCGGGTTCTGCTTCAGCTTGCCTTCGACAGCGTCGAGCGCGCCGTAGACGATCGATTCGGCGACCGACTTCTTGCCGTGCAGCATGACGGCATTCATGAACTTGGTGATCACCAGATCGCCGAACTTGGGATCCGGGTTGATCTCACGCTTTTCTGCACTGTGGCGTCGTGACATGTTCTTTGTCTCTCAACAGTTGCGGCGCTTAAAACGCGGAGAACCTCGCGCAGCGCCAGAGAAATGAAAACCGAATTACTTCGGACGCTTCGCACCGTACTTCGAACGACGCTGCTTACGATTCTTGACGCCCTGGGTATCGAGCACGCCACGGATGATGTGGTAGCGAACACCCGGCAAGTCCTTCACGCGGCCGCCGCGGATCATCACGACGGAGTGTTCCTGCAGGTTGTGGCCTTCGCCCGGGATATAGCCAATGACTTCAAAGCCGTTGGTCAGGCGGATCTTGGCAACCTTACGAAGCGCCGAATTCGGCTTCTTCGGCGTCGTGGTGTAGACGCGGGTGCAAACGCCACGCTTCTGCGGGTTCTGCTCCAGAGCCGGAACCTTATTCCGCTTCACCTGGGGCTGACGCGGCTTGCGGATCAATTGGTTTACGGTAGGCATTCAACCATCCCTTGATTTCGTGTCTCATCGCCCTTCTGGGGCATATTCCATGCCGTTTCCGGCGATAAAGAAGCACATCAAGCGCTATATGCGCACAAGCACGGCCCAAGCCGCCTTTCCGGCGGATGGACCTAAAAGCAGAGGACACAGGCGCTTTGCCGCGTCATGCGTGCAGCATTTGATCTTCAACGTGCTGTATAGAACCTAGTCTGAGGTGAACTCCGGGACATTTGGCTTCCCGAACGGCCAGACCTCACATGGGTTCCGTTGGCGCGGACATACTCGGTTCCCCGGCCACCGTCAAGCCTGAAGCCCGGAATTTCTTTACCAAAACCCTTAAGGGTCGGCGGTTTCCGGGCCATTCTCACTGAGGCGGCAAGTTTTGGCAACAAGCGGACCGCCCGGCGCAATAAAATGACTCGCCCCTCATGAGGCCCGCCCATCAAGGTCGATCATGCGCGTGACGCCGATTCTCTCGAGGAATGTCGCGTCGTGGCTGACCACCAGGATCGCCCCGTCATAGGCGTTGAGTCCCGCCTCCAGCGTGGCGAGGCTCTCAAGGTCGAGATGGTTGGTCGGCTCGTCGAGAATCAGCAGCTCTGCCGGACGGGTGCCGCCGATCGCCGCCGCGAGCCCCGCCCGCAATCGCTCGCCGCCGCTCAGCGTCGATACCATCCGCAAGGCGGCATCGGCGCGGAACCGGAATCGCGCCAACGCGGCCCGGCAGGCATTCTCGTCATCATCGGGATTGAGACGGCGGAAATTGTCGCGCACGGTCTGGTCCGGATCAAGCAGCGACACCGTCTGGTCGAACAGCGCATGGGTCACATGGATTGCGGCGCTGCCGGCAAGCGGGGCGAGCCTGCCGGTCAGGACGCGGATCAACGTCGACTTGCCTGCCCCGTTGCGACCGGCAATCGCCACCCGTTCGGGTCCCGTCATCTCGAAGGAAAGATCGCGAAACAGCGCCTGCTCCGGACGATAGCCGCCGGCAAGACGGTCCGCCGTGGCGACCCGCCGACCCGAGGCAAGCCCCGAACGCGCAAGCATCACCGTGAACGGCGCGACCACCTCGACCCTGGCGCGGGCGTTCGCCAGTTCCGCCGCCGCCTCCTGCTGCTGGCGTTCGGACAGCGCCTTGTCGCGCGCGCCAGTCCGTTCCGCCTGCGCCTTCATCCCGTCGAGCACCATTTTCGGCTGGTCGCGACGGTCGCGCAGCCGGCGTCCCTTGGCATCGCGCCGCGCCTTGCGTTCGGAGCGTTCGCGCACGGTGCGTGCCGCCTTGCGCACATCCTTCGCGGCTTCGCGAAGTTCGTGCTCCAGCGCCAGCCGCTCGGCCTCCTTCTCCGCCGCGTAGAAGCTGAAATTGCCGCCATAGCGCGTCATGCCGAGCGATGTCAGTTCGACGATCGCATCCATATGCTCCAGAAGCGCGCGGTCATGGCTGACCACCAACGCGCCGCCGCGAAAATCCCCGAGGAAACGGACAAGGGCTTCCCGCCCGGGGACATCGAGATTGTTGGTGGGCTCGTCGAGCAGGATGAAGTCCGGCGCTTCGAAAGCCAGCGCCGCCAGCCGGGCGCGGGTGACCTCGCCGCCGGAAAGCCGCCCCAGAGGCGTTGAAAGCGGCGCTGCCAGATCCAGCCGGGCGAGCGCGGCAACCGCCCTCTCCTCGGCCGTCCAGTCGATCGCGGCAAGCGTTTCGGCATCGGCCTCGCCGCGCTCCGCCCTGTCGATCGCCGCCAGCATGGCATCGATGCCGAAAAGCGTGGCGAGCGTCTCGCCCTCGCCGGCCGAAACCGCCTGGTCGAGCACGGCGATCCGACCGACGACCTCTACGCTGCCGGATGACGGCGCCAACGCGCCGGCGATGAGCTTGAGCAGTGTCGTCTTGCCAACGCCGTTGCGGCCGACGAAGCCCGTCAGCCCGGCGTTGAAACTCGCGGAAATGTCTTTGAAAAGCGTGTGGCCGTCAGCAGTGCTATAGGACAGGCCGGAAAGCGTGATGGACGCATGCATGGATGGAATTCTCCCTCGAGACCAGAATCAGTGCTGTCTTGAGGTGAGAAATCATGTCCCGCGCATCCTTGTCGTTTGCTACCGCCTCTATCTATGCCATCCCCACCGTCGTTTCAAGATCGCCCATGTCCGCTCACCACCTCAGGAAACCGGTCCGCTTCCAAGGGTAAACTGGCCGAAATTCGGAAATGCCGACGAGGCGGTATTGCCGTCGTGGGCGAGAGGCTCCGTGATATCCATCTCGCTCTGGAACAGCGCCCACTTGTCGGTTGCAAGCATCTGCTCTGTGCCGGACCAGCCGGTCGAACCCGCGAGCCAGATCAGGTCGGCATGGCCCGCGCCGACCACGGCGGAGGCCACGGTTCCGGAGCCATAGACCCCGAGCCGGTATGCGCCCTTCAGCGCTTTGGACACGGCGGCGAAATAGGATTCGACGGTCTGGAGATCGGCGCTCTCATAATAGTCATAGTCCACGGAGAAATAGATCGCGGACCCATGCGGTTGCCCGATCGCGGCCGCAAGTTTCAGAGCCTGCGCCGCATCGCGGCTTCCGTTTGCCGGGTCGAGATCGCCGACCTTTCCGTCCGCGCCACCGGTCTGTTCGAACACGACCGCCATCGTGAGGCCGGCCGCGGCAAGGGCGCTGGCCTCGTCCGGCTGAAACTGCTTCTGCGGCAGGGACGAGGAGTCCTCGAGATTGTAATAGCGGATGACGGTCTCGACGCCGCCGCTTTTCAGTTGGGGAATATAGGCCGTCGTGTTCCACGGCGTATCAATGATCCTGTACATAGCGCTCCATCCTCGCCAAACTCGATTACACAACCTATGGTATAATAAATATCGAACGGCAACCAGATGGAAAATCTACGGTCGCTTTCAAGGCCCGGATCGCGATATCATGCGACGAAGCAGGCTCCGCGCCATACCGGAAAGCGCCCCTTATCCCCGGCATCTGCTGATGCGGATCGGGAGCGACATCACAGAAAGGCCCGACATGATTGCCATACCCGGCTACACCAGCGACGGCGAGCGCATGGTCTTCATCATCACCGGCAAGGTCTACCACGAGTGGAACGGCGATACCGAGGTCCACGTCCTGATCGCCGCGCCGGACGAGGACACCGCCGTGCGCAACACGCTGAACGCGCTGGCGAACGAGGGCTATTCGGAGGCCGATCTCGACCAGATCGGCATGATCTCCGAAATCCCCGACGAAGAGCCCCACGCGTCAGCCTATCAGACGGCGCTCGAAGGCGAAGTGGCGATCGTGAAGCTCGGAGGAGAATAATCCCCGCAGCCGTTCTTGTTTGTCTTGAGGGATTTGAAGGCCGGGCCGAACCGCAACCGAAGGCCATCTGGCTTCGTCTCCGTTGCGAACCTGCACGATCTCATGCCCACTGCGCCTCTTCGCGGCGACCGATCTTGCGACAGGCCGGACGGCCTGCCGCAGGAGGCTATATCATGAGGCTAGGCCCTGATAACCTGCAGGCTTTGCATCATACGGCGACATATTGCCGTTCCCCGGATATGCCGAAACGAGGTACAACAAATCTCCTTCGTTCAAGGTCATGCCCGGTAGATAGGGGGCCTGAAAGTTTTCGCTGGAGGGGGACTGCATCGAGTAGTCGACGATCTTGCTCCCATCAGACGCCCTCCAAGCCAGAATTTCCTGTCCCGGCTGGGCTGTTCCCGAGACTGACGACGCGGTGACTGCTGAAATACCTGGCAACTGGGCCGGCCGTACGCCGAGCACTCGGACATACGGGTCGGATTGTTCTCCGCCCGGATAACAGGCAGTCGCCGAATATATAGTTCCGGGCGGTTGATCTCCGATATTGTACACGAACCAACTACCAGTGAACAGAACTTGCGTTTTGAACTGTGTGATCGGTGTTCCGTTCGGTGGAGTAACGGTCAGCGTCACATCTGTGCCTTTCGTTCCCGTTCCGACTGCCTGAGCGCCTATGCTGAGCACCTCCGGCGGAACCGGCACACCTTGTGGGGCATCATTTTTCATTGACATCATGGTTCTCCAATTTCATGGTTCAGATGGACATTCGCAACCAATAATACACGTAACGGTTTCTATTTTATTGTTATCAACTTTTGGTTGCAATAATACGTGTGAATCTATTTTCTCTTGCTCTGAATACGCTGGAAAACTGAGCAATCATCACGGTCTCGAAGACACACGCGCGAGCGCATATCTTGAGAGCAAATGGAGCGGTCGGAGCAGTGAAAACAAAAAGGCCCGGCGGATCGCTCCACCGGGCCTTTTCAGTTAGCAATATCTATGCAGCTGGGTCTATTCGCCGGGCTGCGGCTCGCTTTCCGGGTTCATCGCGGACAGCATCGGCGTTGCCTCGTCAGCTCCGGACGCCTTAACGTTTTCCATCCTTCCGTCCGAGCGAAGGCATGAAATCCCCTGATCAACCATCGCTGCGCGTCAGCCTGGTGTGTGCGCCTGCCGTTGACTTGGACAAACAGAAGTAAGCGCATGCTCGCTTGCAAAAGCGGAGCGCCACCGCATCTTTCCCGCACTCATCGGAGGCAGTCAGCAACCGCGTTACAAGCATCAATGGATCGCAGGCGCGCCCTGCCCTCATGGCCCTCTACGGTCAACTGCCGCAAATGCGCGCGAAAACGGCACGGCGGGCATCGGACGTCCATACAGAAAACCCTGAACGCACATACCGGGATACATGACGGCGAGTCGCGCCGCCTGGTCTTCGGTCTCCACGCCCTCACAGATCAGATCAACCTTCAGACCGGCAGCCAGTTCGCAAACCTTGCTCACAATCAAGGCGCCGATCGCCTGCTGATCGAGCGCCTGGGTGAACATCCGGTCGATCTTGATGCCCGCGATCGGCATGCGGGCGATATAGGCAAGGTTCGAATAGCCGGTGCCGAAATCGTCGATGAGGATGCGATAGCCGCGTCTGCTGAAAGCCGCCATCGCCTGGGTCAGGCTGTCCTCGCTCGCCGTCGAACGCTCCGTCAACTCCAGCGCGACCTGACCGGCGGAAAGCCCGTGGGACCGGGTTTCGGTCTCGAGAAAATCCAGAAACTCCAGGCTCAGTATGTCCTCGGAGGCGACATTGATGCTGACATAGAAATTCGGATCGGCGGCAAAATGCGCCGCCATGTCCGTGAATGCCCGCCTGACGACGCTGCGGGTGATCTGCCCGATGAACCCGCAGGTCTCCGCCGCGGGAATGAAATGATCGGGCGGGATCAACGTCCCGTCGAAATCGACCAGCCGCGCAAGGGCCTCCGCCCCGCATATTCTATTGTCGGAAAGCCTGACAATCGGCTGATAATGCACCGTCAGCCGATCGTCGTTCAGCGCCCGCTCCAGCTTCTGGCGCCATGACCGGCCTTCACGATAGAGATGCGCGTGCCAGAGCCCGAGGCACGCGC
>NZ_DEPM01000277.1:639-792 GCF_002358775.1 Martelella sp. UBA3392 | reverse complement strand
CGCCGAAACACCGCCGGCCAGAACAAGCAGGAAATCAAGCGGCGCCGTCTTCAGAAGGGCGGGCGCGTCATAGGTGGCGACGACGCAGACATCGATCTTGTCATTGCAGCGCGAATAGACCCTGCGCTGCGCAATGCGATACCAATCACTATT
>NZ_DEPM01000277.1:0-317 GCF_002358775.1 Martelella sp. UBA3392 | reverse complement strand
CTTCCGAGCAAAGGCGCGAGCCCTTCGGTATCGCCGAAGGATTGATAGCTGTAGCTGGCATCGCTTGTCAGCACCAGGGCGGCCAGGCGTTCGGCGGGGTCTTCGTAGCGCGCGAAGGCGGTGGGCGCCGTCATCACGACGCTGTTGCCGAAGGAAGACATATCGACCGCAAGGCCAGCCGGCGCGATGCCCCTGGCGCCCTTCCAGAGCGTGGCCGCGTTGACGCCCACGACCTGCGAACGCGGAGGCATCTTCACCGGCATTGCCAGTTCGCCCCATATGCCGGTACAGACCAGGTACCCGTCCCTCAAACGACC
>NZ_DEPM01000218.1:14140-26213 GCF_002358775.1 Martelella sp. UBA3392 | reverse complement strand
GCTTGTCCCGAGGATCTAATCACCGCTCCACACGAGCGGAGTTGGCGTTTCGAAATAGATTGAATTTAAGCAGATTTTTCGTCCGAGACGCTGGTCGCGTTGATACGTGCTTAGAGGGACAAGCAAAAAGCCCCTCCCCTACAATAACCCCAGTTCCGCCAGTTCGGCGCGCAGATCTTCGGGCATATCGCCGCCGCCATCGCCGAAGTCGAGATCGCGGGGCGCATCCTCGGGTTTGAGGTAGCGCCAGCCCTGGAACGGCTTGCGCGGCACCGGAACCGTGTCGATCACCTGCGGCGCGAGGACGAGGTCGCAGCGCTGGATGCCCTGATTGTCGGTGTGGTTGGCGATGTCGAGCAGCATCTGGCGGGCGCGGATCTGGCCGTTGATGACCCAGTAGAGCGATCCGCCCTCAAGCAGTTCGTCGCGACGCTTGGGCGTCATCCGCGTGGTGTGGATGCTGTGCGGCTCCTGGCCGAGCGCGATCGCGGCCATCGCGCGGCGCGACACCCATTCGCGCAGATCGTCAATGCCGGTGGCGCCGACGCAGAGTTTGAGGAGATTGAGGCTCATGCCCTCATCAAACGCCGGGGCGCCGCGCAGTCAAGGGCGAATTTCGGCCCGCCTCAGCAATCCACCACATTGACGGCAAGCCCGCCGGTGGAGGTTTCCTTGTATTTCTCGTGCATGTCGCGGCCGGTCTGGCGCATGGTCTCGATGCAATTGTCGAGCGGCACGAAATGGCTGCCATCGCCCTTCAGCGCCAGCGAGGCGGCGGTGACCGCCTTGACCGCGCCGAGCGCATTGCGCTCGATGCAGGGCACCTGAACGAGCCCCGCGATCGGGTCGCAGGTCATGCCGAGATGGTGTTCGAGCGCGATTTCGGCGGCGTTTTCCACCTGTTCGGGCGTGCCGCCCATGGCGGCGGCGAGCCCCGCGGCGGCCATGGCCGAGGCCGAGCCGACCTCGCCCTGACAGCCGACCTCGGCGCCGGAGATCGAGGCATTGGTCTTGATGATGCCGCCGATCGCGGCCGCGGTCAGCAGGAAGTCGCGGATCGCGGCCGTGCCCATCGGTTTCTGGAACTCGCGGAAATAGCGCAGCGTCGCCGGCACCACGCCGGCCGCGCCATTGGTCGGCGCGGTCACGACACGGCCGCCGGCGGCGTTTTCCTCGTTGACGGCCATGGCGAACATCGACAGCCAGTCATTGGCCATCATCGGGTCGAACTGGTTGGAAAGCCGCGCCTCGGACAACTTCTCGTATAGCTTGCCCGCGCGCCGTTTGACCCTGAGCCCGCCGGGCAGTTCGCCCTCGCCCTTCAGCCCGCGATCGATGCAGCCATCCATCGCCTGCCACAGCGAATCGAGCCCGGCATCCAGCTCGCCGCGCGGCATGCGCGCCTCCTCATTGGCGCGTTTCATGGCGGCGATACTGAGGCCGGACCGGCTGGCCATCTCCAGCATTTCCCTGGCGGTGCGGAACGGGAACGGCGTGTTCTCGTCGGTCTTCTCGGCCGCGGGAAAGGCCTTCTGTTCCTTCCAGGCCGCAAGCTCGGTATCGGTGAGCACGAAGCCGCCGCCGATCGAATAATAGACCTGGCGCAACAGCACATTGCCATCCGCGTTGAGCGCGTAGAACGCCATGCCGTTGGCATGACCCGGCAGCGCCTCCTTGCGGTCAAAGATCACATCCTCGTCGCAATCGAAGTGGTAGGCGGGGTGGCCGGGCGGTTCGACCGCGCCCTTTTTGCGGATCGCGTCGAGAATAGAGTCCATGTCATCCAGATCGACGCTATCCGCCCGCTCGCCGGCAAGGCCGAGAATCACGGCGCGGTCGCTCGCATGGCCGACGCCGGTATAGGCGAGCGAACCGTGCAGGCTCACCCTCAGCCGTGAAACGACCGTTCCGGCAGGGCGCGGCCAGTCGTTTGAGGCGAGCAAATCAAGGAACCGGTTGGCCGCCGACATCGGCCCCATCGTGTGGGAGCTCGACGGGCCGATCCCGATCTTGAAGACTTCGAATACCGACAGAAACAATCCGCCACCTCCACGCACTTCTTCATCCGACGCTTTAAGCCATCCTCATCGAAAACGGCACCATCGCGCAGGCTCTGGACCGACATGATGCGCATGCGTCCACGACATAGGGGAAATATGGCAGGAAAGAAGCGGAAATGAAAACAACGGCGGCCCGGTTGGGCAGCGCCGTTGTTTTCTTCAAATTCCGGGCTGATCAAACAGCGACGATAAGATAGGCAAGTCCGAGAATAGCACCAAAGCCGATGACAGCCCTGAGGGTCACACCCCAACAGGATTTGTGTGCGGTATCTTCCATGATTACTCCGATTGACATTACCCGGCACGCCCTTGGGAGAATGCGTGCGGATGGTTATCGCTTTATTAAACTGTCACAGAAACTTCAATGGGGGTCCGACGGAAAAATTCGAAAATGTCCGCTTGCAAAGGCAAGGGACAGCGGACAAAACGGTAGCGTCGTGAAGGAAATGCCGTGCATCGTCAACAGGCTGCCCGCATTTCTTTCATACGCGACCGCACTCTGATATTTATTTTCACGGGGCGATCCGGAAAGCGCGGGCAGAAGGTTCATGACGACAGTCGATCTATTGGCGCTTCTTTTCTTTCTCGGCTGCTGGTTCCTGTTCGACAGCATCGTTGTCGGCCGTTTCCGCCTCGTTTCCCGCCGCAGCCTCACAGAGGTGATGTCGATCCACCGCAAGCGCTGGATGCTGAACGCGCTGACGCGCGACCTCAAGATCATCGATACCCAGATCATGGCCGGGCTGCAGAATGGCACGGCATTCTTCGCCTCGACCTCGATCTTCGCGATCGGCGGCTGTTTCGCGCTGATGGGAGAAGCCGACACCGCGCAATCGCTGTTTCAGGACCTGCCGCTGCTGACGCCGAGCACGCGCGCGGCGTTCGAGATGAAGGCCGGCGGACTTGCCGCGATCTTCGGCTACTCCTTCTTCAAGTTCGGCTGGTCCTACCGGCTGTTCAACTACAACACCATCCTGTTCGGCAGCCTGCCGATGATGGCGGAGACGGAGCGCGACAGAGAGAAGGCCGAACGGCTGGCAGAGCGGATCGCGGAGATCAACATCATTGCCGCGCGCCATTTCAATACCGGCCTGCGCGCCATCTTCCTGTCGATCGGCTATCTGGGCTGGTTTCTCGGCCCCTACGCCTTCATCGCCACCACCGCCTTCGTGTTCATGATCCTGATGCGGCGGCAGTATTTTTCGGATGCGCGGAAAACCGTCATAGCCGCCCTTGAGGGCGCGGAGGAAAAGCCTTGAGCGAGATCACAGTTCAACGACGGCGGATCCATGCCATCGACGCCGCGCGCGGGATCGCGCTCATTGCGATGGCGATCTACCACTTCACCTGGGACCTCGACTTTTTCGGCTATGTCCGATCCGGGCTCGCGACCACTGGCGGCTGGGCGATCTTTGCCCACCTGATCGCCGGCAGTTTCCTGTTCGTGGCCGGCTACAGCCTGTGGATGGCGCAGGGCGGCGGTATCCGGATGGCATCGTTCCTGAAACGCCTCGGAATACTGATGCTGGCCTCGCTGGCGATCTCCATCGTCTCGTGGTTCACGACGCCGGACGCGGTGATCTATTTCGGAATCCTGCACAATATCGCGGTCGCATCGATCATCGGCCTGTTTTTCCTGCGCGTCCCCGCGCTTGTGACGCTGGTCGTCGCTGTCGTTGCGCTTATCCTGCCGCATTATGTCAGTTTCGATGCGCTCGACCCGCGCTGGCTCGCCTGGATCGGCATGGCGGCGCATCCGCCTTCGTCCAATGATTACGTGCCGCTATTTCCCTGGATCGGTGCGTTTCTGGCGGGTCTGGCGGTCTCGAAGCTCTCGCTCGACTGGCTGAAGCGCCAGAAGCAGGTGCCGAAGAACGAAAACATTCTCACCTTTTTCGGCCGCCACAGCCTGGTGTTCTACCTGCTGCACCAGCCGATCCTGTTCGGCCTCGTCTATGCCGCGACGCTGGTGCTCCCGCCCGATCCCTCGCCCGCCTACATCTCCAGTTGCCAGGCGAGCTGCGAGCGCACCGATGACGCTGCCTTCTGCGCGTCCTACTGCGCCTGCACGCTCGATACGCTCAAGGAGGAAGGCCTGCTCGGTCCGCTGATGCGCAACCAGACCACGGAGCAGGACGCCGTCGCGCTCGGTCGCATTTCGATGATGTGCAGCAGCCGCTGACCAGATATCGATTGTGGGGAATTCAGGTGCCGACGCCGATTTCGGCGAGCCGTCCGAGGCAGTTTTCCTCGGCGAGATCGAGTTCGTTCATCATCTCGTCGATGTCGCGGCGCTTCTGGCGCATCGCTTCGCGCCAGGCCTTGATCGATTCCATCGTCCGCTTGAGCTCTTTTGTTTCGCTGGGAAGGCCATGGAACAGGGCGAGCACGTCCTTGATCTCGGAAAGCGAAAGACCGATACGGCGGCTGCGGAGGATTTCCTTGAGCATCAGCCGCTCGCCCTCGCTGTAAAGCCTCGTTCGACCCCGGCGTTCGGGCTGCAGCAGGCCCTCATCCTCATAGAAGCGGAGCGTTCGTGTCGAAACTCCAAACTCGCGCGTCAATTCCGAAATCGAATAATGCCTTCTCTGCACGTTCCCGCCCCATACGATATTATTTAAGCACTTTAGAATGTAAGTGCTGACATAACTAAATATTAAACCACCAGGTCGCAATTCCCAAAAATGAGAAAAAACCGATCACATCTGTGGTGGTGGTCACAAAAACCGACGATGATATGGCGGGGTCGGCGCCGGCCCGGTCGAGAAGCAGCGGAATGAGGATGCCGGCCATGGCGGCCGCGAACATGTTAATGATCATAGCGGCGGCCACGACCCCGCCAAGCTGGGGATTGTCGAACCAATAGCCGGCGGCAAGCGCGATCAGGATCGCGAAGGCGAGCCCGTTGAAAAGGCCGACGCCGGCCTCCCTTCGGATGATCCGGGCCGCATTGTAGATATCGAGGTCGCGGGTGGCGAGCGCGCGCACCGTTACCGTCATCGTCTGGGTGCCGGCATTGCCGCCCATGGAGGCGACCACCGGCATCAGCACCGCGAGCGCGATCATCTGGCCGATCGATTCGTCGAACAGGCCGATTACGCTCGCCGACATGAATGCGGTGCACATATTGATCAGCAACCAGCCGAAACGCGAGCGCACCGCGCGCATGATATTATCCGAGAGTTCCTCGTCGCCGACGCCGCCGAGGCGCTTGATATCCTCGTCGGCCTCCTCGTGGATCACGTCAACGACGTCATCGATGGTCAGCACGCCGACGAGACGGTCATTGCTGTCGACAACGGCGGCGGAGAGAAGGTCGTACTGCTCAAACACCTGCGCCGCCTCTTCCTGGTCCAGCTCGGCGGCGATCGGGTGGTTGGTATCGTGCATGATCGCTTCGATCTTGACCTGGCGCTTGGTGCGCAGGATCTGGTCGAGATAGACGGCGCCCAGGAGGCGGAATGTCGGATCGACCACGAAAATCTGCGAGAAACTGTCGGGCAGTTCCTCATCCTCGCGCATGTAGTCGATCGTCTGGCCGACGGTCCAGAACGGCGGGACGGCCACGAATTCGGTCTGCATGCGCCGGCCGGCGGAGCTTTCGGGATAGTCGAGCGAGCGGGCGAAGCGGATCCGCTCGGTAAAGGGCAGCTTGGAGAGGATCTCCTCCCGCTCCTCGTCGGCGAGGTCTTCCAGAATGTAGACGGCGTCGTCGGAATCGAGCGCGGTCAGCGCGGTGGCGAACTGTTCGGGGGGCAGCGATTCGATGATGTTGAGACGGATCGCCTCATCGACCTCGGTCAACGCCGTGAGGTCGAAATCCTCGCCCAGAAGCCGCACCAGTTCCGGACGGTTCTCATGGGATAGCGCTTCGATGACGTCGCCCGTCTCGGATTCGTGACGGCCCGCGATCTGCTCGCGCAGAAAATCGACGTCGCCTTCTTCGATCGCCTGTTCGACGCGGGCGATGAACTCGGCGCTGACGGCGCCTTCCTCATTGTAGATTTCCAGGAGCGCGTCGCGCGGCGGTTCGTTCTGACCCGGCAATACTTCGTCCAGATGGCTCATTTTTTGATGACCTTTCTGTCTGCAACGCTGCCCCGCAGATGCGGTTCCCCCGGCGCCCATCTCTTAGTGGGTTTCGCGGGCAAATGGAATCGCCGTCTGACAACCTTTTGATGACACGGTTGTGAAATCCGAGAACGATGGACGCTTTGCGGAAAGAAACGAAGCGATGCCGGCGGATGAACGGCCGGTTGGCGCAGCCGGTGATGCAACGCCGCGATAGCTGGCTCGCCCTCCCCTTCATCGCCGATTAACCGAGGCGGCGCTTCACCTCCGGCAAAGGGCGAACGCGTTTGACTAAGGGCCGACGCGCTCCTATCAAAGTGGGGGTCAAAAAAAACGCACGATCGGAGCGCAAGCTCTGCACAGGCAACGGGACATTGCCGGGGCAGAGCGGGGAAGTCCAGCCTCCGAATCGGGCAGGTGCGCAGCAGGGGATTTGCGATGCGTTATGGTGCCGGGTCTCTTCAGCGGGCGAACCGATGGAGAGGCTGAGCAATGTGAGGAATGCCCACAATCACGGACGGACAACCCGGCTGCTGACGGCACTCACAATACTGTTTTTCGTAACGCTCGCGATCGGCACCTATGCGGGCGGCGTATTTGTGCGCGAATCGATAAAGGAGGAACGCCGCCTTCTGGCGGAGGGACGGCTGAGCACGTTCGGCAAGGCGCTGCGGAGCATCTTCGAGGTTTCGATCGAGGGCGGCAAGACGCTGACGACGGCGCTGGGCAGCGGCAACGACATATCCCATTTCGAGAGCGCGACGAAATCCTATCTGGCAACCGCGCCCTGGACCCAGGCGGTCATACTGCAACAGCCGGACCAGTCCCCGCTGGTGCTTCCGCAATCCGCCAGGGAGGCCGTGTTCGCGCTGCCGCTGCCGCCGAAGGAGAATACGACCCAGCAGTTTTTCGGCCCCTACACGCTGCCGGATGGCCAGAAGGGGCTTATCTATCGAATCAATGCAGGTGACGATGTCATCGAACTCGTGATCGGCTTCAGGTCCGTTCTCGAAGCGGTCGGCCTCTTGGAACTTGCCCAGTCGACGCAGTTTTCCGTTGAGATCGATGGCGCGGGCAAGGCTCAGGCGATTGCCGGTAACGCCAATCTCAACCCGGAAGATACCGTCAACTTCTCCACCCAGATCGGCAATGCCAAATGGACGATCCGCGTCCTGCCCGATCCGCTGGACCAGGGACCGCACAACTGGAGCCGGATATTCCTGCTGTTTGCCGGCATTGTCGTGCTGGCATTCCTCACCCCGCTGATCGCCCTGATCATCCTTCTCAGGGCGCGATTGCGCGACAACCGCCATATCGACGAAAGCATGGCGGCGATCGACAACCTGTCGCGCCAGCTCTATGTCGCGCTCAACGCCTCGAATATCGGGCTGTGGGAACACGACCTCGATTCGGGAGAACAGATCTGGGACGACCAGATCCTGAAACTCTACGGGATCGAGGGTCAGGGACGTATCCACACATTCGAGGAATGGCGCAGCTTCCTGCATCCCGATGACCGCGCGCGGATGAAGCGGTTCAAGTGGCGGGAAACCGGAGACACCAGCTTCCGGCAGGAATATCGTATCGTGACGCCGGACGGCACAGAGAAGACCATCCGCTCCGCCGGCAATTCATTCCGCGATGCGGCCGGACGACGAAAATATGTCGGCGTGAACTGGGATGTCTCCGCCGACAAGGCGCAGCAGAAGGCGCTGACGGACGCCAAGGCGCGCGCGGAAGCGCAGAACGCCGAACTGGAAAACGCCCGGCTGCAGATGGAAAAATTCGCGCTCGAGGATCCGCTCACCGGCGTCGCGAACCGGCGGCATTTCGAGAAGAAGCTCGAAGCCGCGCAAACCGGCGGAACGCTGCGCAAGGGCACCAAGCTCGTGCTCATCGACCTCGACGGCTTCAAGACGCTCAACGACACGATGGGCCATGTCTTCGGCGACGACGTGCTGCGTCTCGCGGCGAAAGTCTTCACTGAAAAGCTCGGCCCCGACGATTTTCTGGCGCGTACCGGCGGCGATGAGTTCGTTGTTCTGATGCCGCCGCAAAGCGACGTTGACGCCTTTACAGACGAACTCGCCAGAGCCTTCTCACGGCCGGTCGAGATCGACGGAAACACCTGCCGGGTGGGCATCAGCATCGGTATCGCCGTTGCCGACGCCGAGCCGATTTCCGCCAGCGAACTTCTGGTGAAGGCCGACCTCGCGCTCTATGAGGCCAAGAACCGCGGACGGGGCCGCACCGTCCACTTTACCCAGGACCTGATGGCGCAGACCTTCGAAATGAAGCGCCTTGCGGACGATCTCCAGGAGGGGCTGGAACGCGGCGAGATCACCGCCTTCTACCAGCCGATCCTCGACAGCAGAACGTCGGCCGTCATCGGCGTCGAGGCGCTGGCGCGCTGGCGGCATCCGCAGCGGGGCATGATGGAGCCCAAGACCTTCATCGATGTCGCCGAAAAACACAGCCTGCTGCACAGGATCGACGAGATCGTGTTCGCCAGAACGCTCGGCGTGCTCAGCCGCTGCGAGGCCGAGGATATTGCCGCGCCGACGCTTTCCGTCAATGTTTCCGCGCCGCGCCTGCAGGACACATCCCTTTTGCGACAACTCAGGGACGCCAAACTACCGCCGGGAAAATTCCACTTCGAACTGCTGGAATCGATCCCGTTCGATGACAGCGACAACGCCCTTCTGAAGATCGTCAATGCGGTCCGCGACATCGGCATCGGCATCGATCTCGATGATTTCGGCTCAGGCTATGCATCGCTGGTGGGGCTGACCCAGGTTCGGCCGGACCGGCTGAAAATTGCCGGTCAACTGATCGAGCCGATCATACGCTCGCCGGAAAGCCTATTGATCGTCGAGACGATCGCCAAGATCGCGGAATCCTTTGAAATCCAGGTGATCTGCGAGGGTGTCCTGTCCGCCGAGCACCGGGACAAGCTTGATGCGATCGGCTGTCATTTCCAGCAGGGCTATTTCTTCGCTCGACCAATGGACGAGGACCAGATCGTTCGCTATCTCGCCCAGCGCCTGCAATAGAGCCTTTCCGCATTTCACGGAAACGCGGAAAGGCTCTATCTCTTTGTTTTTACGCAATTCCGGACGGCGAACCGGTATCCACTTCACCTGGAATTGCTATAGCGGCGTGCCCTTGCCCACGGCGGAAGCTCTCGATTCCCTTTTCTTGACAGGTATGCGCCCTGCGCATGGCTTCCATGTCAATATGTCACTCCCCAACCGCGTCGACGCGCGCTATATAGATATCAACAGCGCGATCGAGAGACCAAATGGTCGAAACGGTCCCTGGCCCGGAAACGGGTTACATATTCGAAGCAGCGTGCTCCTCCTCCCATACGCGCTTCGATGGGTTGACGACACTCCTCCTCCCAGTCGTCAGCCAACGCAAATGACGCTCACCGGATCCTCCTCCCCCGGTGGGCGTTATTTTTTTGCCTAGCTCTCCCGTCTCCCAACGAATATGTCCCGCAGCATGGCATTCAGGCTCCTCAACGCGCGCTGATTCTCGGGCGTTCGGAAGTGGTCGTCCACCGCATTTCATCCGCCTCAAAATTAGCCACGACAACCTGAGTGCACTCGCGATGTGCAACATCACGCACAAATGCATGGCAGTTGCATAAAACTTGCACAACTTTTCCTTCCAAAAACGGGTATATGGACCTCACATAAGAAATCCGGAGCAAGAAGCTCCATCGCGTATCACGAGGAAACACCCATGAACCCGTTCGACCTGACCATGAAATGGTTCTCCTACCGCCGCACCCGCGCCCAGCTGCGCAACCTTTCGGCTGAAGAACTCAAGGATATCGGCCTTCTCCCGTCCGATATCGACCGCGTTTCGGCGCGCGCCTTTCGCTAAGCGACAGGCATAAATGACCTGACCAGCGGCGCCTTCGGGCGCCGTTTGCATTTACGGCAGGCGGTGGGAATGCTTGCCATTGGCGGGCGAGTGATTATGTTTGGCCGGATTTCAAACCGGAACGCCCTTATGACCGACTTCCCGCGCTTTACCGCCCTTGCCCGGAACCTGCCCACGACCGTGCCCTTTGTGGGACCCGAAGCGCTGGAGCGCACCCGGAACTACCCGATCAACGCCCGGCTCGGCGCCAATGAAAGCGGCTTCGGCCCTGCTTCCACGGTGTTGGCGGCGATCCGCGAGGCGGCGGGCGAGATCTGGAAATATTCCGACCCCGAACATCTGTCGCTGCGCCAGGCGCTGGCCACCCATCTCGGCTGCGGCAGCGAAAACATCGTGATCGGCGAAGGGGTCGACGGGCTGCTGGGCATGGCCGTGCGGCTGACGGTCGAGCCCGGCACAACCGTGGTCACCTCGCTCGGCGGCTACCCGACCTTCAACTACCATGTCGACGGCTATGGCGGGCGGCGCATCAACGTGCCCTATGCCGGCAACCACGAGGGTCTCGACGGACTTCTCGAGGCCGTGAAGGCGGAAGACGCCACCATGGTCTATTTCGCCAACCCCGATAATCCCATGGGCAGTTTCTGGCACGCCGACGACGTGATCCGCTTCGCCGACGCGCTGCCGGAAACCTGCATGCTGGTGCTGGACGAGGCCTATTGCGAATGCGGGCCGGCCGAGGCCTTTCCCGAAATTTCCCGCTTCATCGACCGGCCGAATATACTGCGCTTCCGCACCTTTTCCAAGGCCTATGGGCTCGCCGGCGCGCGCGTCGGCTATGCGATCGGCGCGCCGCAGACGATCCGCGCCTTCGACAAGATCCGCAACCATTTCGGCATGCCGCGCCTCAGCCTCGTGGCGGCGGAGGCCGCGCTTGCCGATCAGGCCTATCTGCAGGCCGTCGTCGGCCGCATCATCGCCTCGCGCGAGGAAATCGCCGGGATTGCCCGCGACAACGGGCTTGCCCCCCTGCCCTCGGCAACGAATTTCGTGGCGGTCGATTGCGGCCGGGACGGCGCCTATGCGCGCGCCATCGCCGATGCGCTGGGCGCGCGCGGCGTGTTCATCCGCATGCCGGGCGTCGCCCCGCTCAACCGCTGCATCCGCATCTCCACCGGCCCGCACCGCGACATGCAGCTTCTGGCCGAAGAACTGCCGATCGTGCTGGAAGCGCTCGGCTGAAGCCGGGCGCCCCGGCCTGCTCCGGAGGCCTATCGCGCCTTCTGGCCGAACAGCACGGATTGCGCGTCCTTGTCGGTCGCGAGGTTCATCTTTTCCCGCTCGGACTGACCGACGGCGATGCCGGCCTTGACGGCGGGGCGGGCCATGACGGCTTCGTACCAGCGCTTGAGATGGGGGAAATCGTTGAGGTCCTGGCCCTGGCCCTCATGGGACCGGACCCAGCCGATCGACGCCATGTCGGCAATCGAATAGTCGCCGCCGAGATACTCGACCTCCGCAAGCCGCGTGTTCATGACGCCATAAAGACGGTTGACCTCATTGGTATAGCGGTTGATGCCGTATTCGATCTTTTCCGGCGCGTATCTGCGGAAATGATGGGCCTGGCCCGCCATCGGCCCGAGGCCGCCGACCTGCCAGAACAGCCACTCCTCGACCGCTACGCGTTCGCGCTCGGTCTCGGGATAGAATTTTTTGAACTTGCGGCCGAGATATTGCAGGATCGCGCCCGACTCGAACACCGAGAGCGGACCGCCTCCGGGCCCGTCCGGATCGACGATCGCCGGCATCCGGTTGTTGGGCGATATCTCCAGGAATTCAGGCTTGAACTGGTCGCCCTTGCCGATGTTCACATAATTCACATTGTAGGGAACGCCGGCTTCCTCGAGATAGATGGTGATCTTGTAGCCGTTGGGCGTGGGCCAGTAATAAAGTTCAATCGGCGTGGTCATGAAAATCATCCTCTTCGTGTCGTAAAACACCGTCCCAGACGATATAGATCGATATCGAGCCGATAAAAGGCCGATGGGCTT
>NZ_DEPM01000218.1:0-13755 GCF_002358775.1 Martelella sp. UBA3392 | reverse complement strand
CTGGCAGCAAGGATCATCAGCCCGGACCGTCAGGAACCGCAGAGTTTTACCGACGCGCGCGAGGCGGTGAAGACGCTGCAGGCGCTTTACACGCGCAACACCCGCTTTCTCATCGACGCCTTCGTGGCGCTTGCCGGCGGCGCGCCGATCGAGGGGCGCTACCGCGCCTTCTATCCGCAGATCAGCATCGAGACCGGAAGCTATGGCCTGACCGATTCGCGCCTCTCCTTTGGCCATGTCGCAACGCCCGGGCAATACGCGACCGCGATCAGCCATCCGGACCTGTTCGAGGACTATCTCATCGCCCAGCTTTCGCTGCTGATCAAAAATCACGGCGTGCCGGTCACCGTGGGCGAATCGGAAACGCCGATCCCGCTCCATTTCGCCTTCGGCGAGAATACCCATGTCGAGGCCGACCTCGCGGCGCTTGCCGATGTGCCGCTGCGCGACATATTCGACACGCCGGACCTCAACACCACCGACGACCTGATCGCCAATGGCGACTACGAGCCGGAGCCCGGCAAGCCGCAGCCGCTGGCGCCGTTCACGGCGCAGCGCGTCGATTATTCGCTGGCCCGGCTCAGCCACTACACGGCGACCAGTTCGGCGCATTTCCAGAATTTCGTGCTGTTCACGAACTACCAGTTCTATGTCGACGAATTCTGCGCCTTTGCCCGCGAGACCATGGCCAAGGGCGGCGAGGGCTATACCGCCTTCGTCGAGCCCGGCAACGTCATCACCCGGCCGGGCGAGGTCGAGCCAGAGGAGGGCCGCGGCGGACGCATGCCGCAAATGCCGGCCTATCATCTCAAGCGCGGTGACAATTGCGGGATTTCGATGGTCAATATCGGCGTCGGCCCCTCCAACGCCAAGACGATCACCGATCATATCGCGGTGCTGCGGCCGCATGCCTGGCTGATGCTCGGCCATTGCGCGGGGCTGCGCAACAGCCAGAAACTCGGCGACTATGTGCTGGCCCATGCCTATGTCCGTGAGGACCATGTGCTCGACGATGACCTGCCGGTCTGGGTGCCGATCCCGGCGCTGGCGGAAGTACAGCTTGCGCTGGAAGAGGCGGTCGCCGAGGTGACGGGACTGGAGGGCTACGAGCTGAAGCGGGTGATGCGCACCGGCACCGTCGCAACCATCGACAACCGCAACTGGGAACTTTCCCACCAGAGCGGACCGGTCAAGCGGCTGTCGCAGTCACGCGCGATCGCGCTCGACATGGAATCGGCGACGATCGCCGCCAACGGCTTCCGCTTCCGGGTGCCCTACGGAACGCTGCTCTGCGTCTCCGACCGGCCGCTGCATGGGGAACTGAAGCTTCCCGGCATGGCGACCGCGTTTTATACAACGCAGGTCCGCCAGCACCTCCATATCGGCATCAAGGCGGTGCAGAAGCTCGCGGCGATGCCGCCCGAAAGACTGCATTCGCGCAAGCTCAGAAGCTTCTACGAGACGGCTTTCCAGTGATCAGACGAGGTTGCTGCCGTCCGGCACGATGACATGCAGGGCGCGCGGATGCTGCTCGATCACGGCGTGAATGATCGGCTCGATCAGGTCGCCATCCAGCGATTGATCCATATCCGTGGCGCTGAAATCGAGGGTGATCCGGTCAACCTCGAACAGCGTGACGTTCTCGCTGTCCTCGAGATGCCCGGTCAGATAGTCCATCGCGAAGCCCACCACATTGTCGAAATCGCTCGCCTTGACCAGATAGACGCCAAGCTTGCCGCCCTGCGGACGATCGGAGAACGGAACGGCGTTGTGGTGAATACGGTTGTTGGAAATGCCGAGCAGCGCAAAACTGCCCTCGCCATCGCCGCGGTCGCTTTGATAGCGCACCCGCACATCCGGCACCTGTTTCAGCGTATCGAACCAGGCGCGCGTGCTGGCTGAAATCTTGCCGAGACGCGAATCATAGTCGAGTTTTTCTCGGTTCTTGATCATGGTGGCATGCATACCGACCGAAAATTGATGGATGAACGGACGGTCGTTGATCGTCGGCATGTCAACGCGGGCGGGCTTGCCATTGGCAAGCTCCTGAAGCGCCTCCTCGATATCGAGCGAGATGCCGAGGCTGCGGGCAAACAGGTTCATGGTGCCGGCCGGCACCACGCCCAGCAGCTTTTCCTTGCCGTGCAGGAAACCGGCGGCAAGCGAGACCGTGCCATCGCCGCCGCCGACGATCATGCCGTCGAAGCCGGAACCGTCAGCGGTCTTCTCGATCGCCGCCTTCACCTCCTTGCCCGCGACAATATCGCAGTCGAACTCATGGCCGGCATCGGTGAAGATATCGGTCGCCAGCCTGTGGAACGCGTCCATGTCGGTGGTTTTGAAGGTGCCGCCATCGCGATTGAAAATGCCCTTGAGACGCATTCGGGTTCCCTGGAAAGGTTGATGCACAATAACGCCGGGCACGTCGCGATGGTTCCGGTCCGGCGCCTTATGGCGCCGGATGCCGTTATTTACATGTTCGGATAGACCGGCCCCTCCCCGCCCTGCGGCGGCGTCCAGACGATGTTCTGGTTGGGATCCTTGATATCACAGGTCTTGCAGTGCACGCAGTTCTGGGCGTTGATAACGAAGGTTTCCTCGCCATCCTTCTCCACCCATTCATAGACGCCTGCCGGACAGTAGCGGCTGGACGGGCCGGCATAGACCTCAAGCTCGGAGCTCTTCTGGAGCGCCATATCCTTGACCTTGAGATGGACCGGCTGATCCTCCTCGTGATTGGTGTTGGACAGGAACACCGACGACAGCCGGTCGAAAGTCAAAACGCCGTCGGGTTTGGGATAATCGATCGGCTTATGCTTGGCCGCGGGCTCCAGCGCCTCGGCATCGGTCTTGCCGTGCTTGATCGTGCCGAACAGCGAGAGGCCGAAGATGGTGTTCATCCACATGTCGAAACCGCCGAGCGCGATGCCGGCATAGGTGCCGAATTTCGACCAGAGCGGCTTGACGTTGCGGACCCGCTTCAGGTCCTTGCCGATGGCGCTTGCGCGCCAGTCCGCCTCGATCTCGGCGATCTCATCATTGCCGCGGCCGGACGAAAGCGCCTCGGCGACGCGATCGGCCGCCAGGATGCCAGAGAGCACAGCATTGTGCGAGCCCTTGATGCGCGGCACGTTGACGAGGCCGGCCGAACAGCCGATCAGCGCGCCGCCGGGGAAGGAGAGCTTCGGCACCGACTGGTAACCGCCCTCGGTGATTGCCCGCGCGCCGTAGGAGAGCCGCTTGGCACCCTCGAAGGTGGGCGCGATCGCGGCATGAGTCTTGAACCGCTGGAACTCCTCGAACGGATAGAGATAGGGGTTCCTGTAGTTGAGGTGGACGACGAAGCCGACGGCGACCTGATTGTCCTCGAGGTGATAGAGGAACGAGCCGCCCCCGGTCTTGCCGTCCAGCGGCCAGCCGAAGGAGTGCTGCACAAGGCCCGGCTTGTGGTTTTCCGGCTTGACCTGCCAGAGTTCCTTGAGGCCGATGCCGAATTTCTGCGGCTCGCGATCGGCATCGAGCTTGAACCTTGCGATCAGTTCCTTGGCCAGCGAACCGCGCACACCCTCGCCGATCAGCACATATTTGCCGTGCAGCTCCATGCCGCGGGTATAGTTCGGGCCGGGCGTGCCGTCGCGTTCAACGCCCATGTCGCCGGTCGCGACGCCCTTGACCGCGCCGTTTTCATCGTAAAGCACTTCGGCGGCAGCGAAGCCGGGATAGATTTCGACGCCGAGCGCCTCGGCCTTTTCGCCGAGCCAGCGACAGACATTGCCGAGCGATACGACATAATTGCCGTGATTGTTCATCAGCGGCGGCATCAGGAAGTTGGGCAGCGTGAGCGAACCTGCGGGGCCGAGAAGAAGGAACTGATCCTTAGTGACCGGCGTCTTGAACGGGTGGTCTTCCTCCTCCCGCCAGCCCGGCAGAAGCCGGTCGATGCCGGAGGGATCGACGACTGCACCGGACAGAATATGGGCGCCGACTTCAGCGCCCTTTTCCAGCACGACGACGCTGAGGTCCTCGTTGATCTGCTTCAGGCGGATCGCGGCGGCAAGACCAGCGGGGCCCGCTCCCACGATCACGACGTCGAATTCCATGCTTTCGCGTTCCGGTAGGTCTTCGTTCATGCGTATCCTCTTTCCAAACCGGCCTCGTCCGGCGCGCCGACAAGGTATCGTAATGATTGCAGCATTTTCCAGCGGCAAATGCGGCAAATCTCAATAAAACCGATTTGATAGGCGCGTGTGATAACGTCCGATAGTGATTGAAACACGACGGCGCGAGAGGCTATGGTGCGTTCACCCCGCCGGCCTGATTGGCCGTTCGATCCCATATGCTGTTCACAAGGAGTTCGACATGGATCTCGGTATTGCCGACAAGAAGGCCGTTGTACTCGCCTCCTCGCGGGGCCTTGGCGCCGGCATCGCGGAGGCGCTGGCCAGGGAGGGCGCCCATGTGCTGCTGTGCGGCCGGACGGAAGACCGGCTGGCGCAGAACTGCAAGGTGATCAACGACACCACGCCGGGCAAGGCCGATTACGTCATCGCCGATCTCGCCGCGGAAAACGTAGTCGAAACGCTGATGGAGGCGATTGCGGAAAAACTCGGCGGGGCGGACATCCTCGTCAACAATTCCGGTGGGCCGACGCCGGGGACCGTGGCCGACATGACGCCGGAGAAACTCGACCGGTTCTTCAATTCCATGGTCGCGCCGATCATCGCCCTGACCAACCGGCTCATTCCGCAGATGAAGGAAAAGGGCTGGGGAAGGATCGTGACCGTGGCGTCCGGCGGCGTGCAGGAGCCGATCCCCAATCTCGCGCTTTCCAACACGCTGCGCTCCGCCCTTGTCGGCTGGAACAAGACGCTGGCAAGCGAAGTCGCCGCTTCGGGAATCACCGCCAATCTTCTGCTGCCGGGTCGCATCCACACCGACCGCATCGACGAACTGGACCATGCGAACGCCGAGCGCAGCGGCAAGAGCCTTGCCGACGTGCGCGCGGGAACGCTCAGGGCGATACCGGCGGGTCGGCTGGGACGGGTGGAGGAGTTCGCCGCGGTCGCGACCTTCCTGTGCTCGCAGCAGGCCAGCTACCTGACCGGCAGCCTCGTGCGCTGCGACGGCGGCGCGACGCGCGGCATCTGACGGGAGCATCATGACCACCGCCAGCGCGCTCACAGCCCGGGAAGCCGCAGCCCTCCTCAGCTTCTACGCCGATGCCGGCGTCGATGCGATGCTGGAGGATGAGGCGACGGACCTGACCCGGCTTGCGGCCGAGAAGGCCGAGGCTGCGCGCGCCGAGCCCGAACAACGGGCTGCGGCGGCGAAGACGAAGGCGCGTGCGCCCGATCCGCCGCGGAGTGCGCCCGCTGTCCAAACCACGATCCCCGATGACAAGGCGGTTTCCGATGCGGCTTTTGCCGCCGAAAGCGCCCGTTCCTTGGCCGAGCTTGCCGAGATCGTTCAGGGGTTCACCGGTTGCAATCTGAAGCAGAATGCCCGATCGACCATCCTTCTTGAAGAGATGCCGGAAAGCGGGATCCTGATGGTTTGCGGTTTCCCGACAGGCGAAGACGACAAGGCGGGCGCCGCGCTTTCCGGTCCGGCCGGCGGGCTGTTCGAGCGGATGCTGGCCGCGATCGGGCTGTCGCGCGCCGATGTCGGCGTCACCACCGCACTGCCGTGGCGCACGCCCGGCGACCGCGCGCCGACCGCCTCCGAGGCGCAGATCTGCCAGCCCTTCCTCGAGCGCCAGATCGCGCTCGCGGAACCGAAACTGCTGGTAACGCTCGGCAATTTCGCCTGCCGCATGACGATCGACCCGAACAAGACCGTGTTCGATCTTCGCGGTAGCTGGCACAAAAAGGAGATCGGCGGCCAGAGCTTCGAGACGCTTGTGACGTTCTCGCCCTCCGAATTGCTGGCCGCGCCGAAGAACAAGAAAGAGGCGTGGCTGGACCTTCAGGCGCTCAGAGCCCGTCTCGGCTGACCGCCTTTTTCTTCATCAGTTTATTTTCTGTTAATGCCGGCATGCGCCCACCGCATAGCAGCCCTCCGGCAGGTCCCATTGCCGCAACTGCGCGAGTCTGAGATAACACATCATGTCTTGGGAGGATCCACAGGAACCAAGGCAGATGAAACCTTCTGACGATATGGACGCCACTTTGATGCAGAACACACGCCTTTCGCTCGAGCTCGGACGTTCGACCAATGGTTACCATGGCCAGCGCGGCATCGACCGGGCGATTGCCAAGGGTTTTTCCAAGCTCGTCGGCCACCATGATGCCCGCGCCCTGCGGCCCGCGCCGCGCGCGCTCGGGGCCTGAGAAGCGCCCTTCTCCACGGAGAAGCAAGATTTTCCAGAAATATTGCAGTTAAGATATTTCATGACGCAAGAGCCGGCCGCAGCGCCGGCTCTTTTTTATGCGAACTCAGAGCGCTTCACGCGTCGCAGGTGACTTCCACGGTGGTGCCGCTGGATATGGCGGAGCTGATGGAAAAGCCGAGACCGAGTGCGGCGGCCCTCTTCTGGGCTTCCACAAGGCCGGTATGCGAGATGCCGAGCGCGAGTTCCGGCTGCCTGAAGACGGCATCCAATTCCTGCTCGCTGAGCCCGCGTCCGATATCGACGAACCTGGCAATGAATCCCTCATGGCCCTGCGGCGACAGGGTGATTCTGGCCTCGCAATAGGGCGGCGACACGGCGATGGCGCGCTCAACCAGATACCCGAACATGGCGGTGAGCGTATCCTCGTCGATACGGACATGTCTTTCGCCATCGCCGATCTCGGTAACCAGCAGCAGGCTTTCCGAAATCGCTTCGCCGCGATGGCGGTCAACAGCCGCCGAAAGACACTTGGCGGGAGAGATCAGCGGCAGCTCATGGCTGCGCTCCCTCTCGTCTTTGACCGATTCGAATTCCGCGTAGATGTCCCGCCGACCGGGAGCCCAGCTTACCCGCTTCGCCACGTCGCCCGGACCATCATTTTTCCTGACAGCGCTATCAGCGTTATCTGCCACGCGATCGTCGGTGCCTTCAGCTTCACCATTGCGAACGGGCTTTGCCGGCTCGCCTGCAGGTAGGATTTGCGCAGGCGCGGATCGGCCGTCTTCCGCCCACCCCTGCTGCAGGCTTGGGGTTCCCTGCGCCGCCACGACGCGTCGGGCGTGGTTGTTCCATGGCATATGGTCGGCAAGCGGCGCGGCCTTTTGGGCCTGCGATGACGGCTCGGGACGAGCGCTCTCGCGCGCGGTCTGTTCTCGTCCGAAGTTCGGATCATCCGCCCTCGGCATCGAGGTCTGGCGCGCGGGGGCGGTCGCGGCAATGGGCGTTGCGACCACGCAAACGCCGTCGCGATGGCGCATCCGGGCAAGAGAAAGATTGACGACGCGCGGGGGCGCGGCGGCCAGATCGGCGCGCACCTCTTCCAGACGGTTGCCAGGTTCGTCGCCCAGGACGCGCGCGAGGGCAAGGTCGATCCGCGCGGCTCCATGAATATCGAACAGAGAGGCAAGCCGCGTCCCGCTCAGGTCGCGCGCCTCGTCGTCCGGTTGGAAAAACGTGATGGCGGCTTCATTGGCAAGTTCGATCACGCCCGCGGCATTCACCAGCAGCACGCTTTCAGGCGCCTGGTTGAGCGTCTGCACAACTTGTGCGTTGTCCGCTTTGCGCGGGACCTCGGAATTCATTAAGCGCACCCGATTATCTTCCCAATGCCGGTTCATATTGGCCAGCCTCCAGGGGTTTTCAACCTCGCAGCGGCTTGCCGCAGACAAAAGCCGAAGATTCAGGCTATTATATTACGGTCGCTCGGTAAATTGTGTCTTAAACAACGATTTTCGAAAAAAACGCGGTTCTCCGGGCCATGCCCCTCTCAGGCGAAATGCGCGAAGGCTTCGTCGATGTGATGGGATTTCACGGCCTGCCAGCGGCAATATTCTTCGATGAACAGCCTGTCGATACACATCTCGCTCTCGAATGGCCGGCGGCTCCAGCCGAGAACACCGATCTCGATGGCCTTGTTCAATATGCGCTGCAGATGGGTGCGCGATATGAAAATCCGCTCGGAAAGACGCCGTGCATTGATCGGCGGTATCAGGTAGCGCTCGCCCTGCGGCGTGCCCGCCCCGATCTGCGAGACTATGTGATCCATCACCATCCCGCCCGATATCGTGTTCTGCAGGAGTGCGACGCGCGGCGGCGGTTCGCGCCAGGCGGGATCGTTCAGACAGTTCCAGGCAAGGCGCGGCTGGAGTGAGAAGACGATATCCGGTCTTTGCGTCAACACCGACGCGCGGTTGCGGCCATCGATGCCATCGAGCATTGCCAGATTGAGCCCCACCCATTCTATCAGCGCCGTTTTCACGATCTCGGTGGGCTTCCAGTACCGCGGCCGGATGCGGCGGCTGTCGGGATCAACTTCAATGAAGCCGTATTGGACGGATTCATTGATGAAGGCGCGGATCGTATTCGGGCTGGCAACCTTGTACGGCGTCAGCACCTCGATAAGACGGTTGACCGTAAGGCCGCCTTCATCGCCCCAGTAGAGCGCCAGCGCCGTCTGGGAAATCAACCACCGACGCTGGGAGGCGAGATTGGCGCCGAGGCGCTGGTTGGTGTGATAAACTTCCGCCAGGGCTTCGCCATAATATGCAAGTGACGGCAGGAAACTTGGATGCGAACAAATGACATCAACGGAAAGTGGCATGTCGTAGCTGAACCCGGGCGCATTATCTCGACCGGAGAATATGTTCCGATCGATTCCTTTTTCTAAAACTTAAGGACATCGCAACCAAAAAGACAGTCACCTTTTCCGGCATGGCGGTTGCGGCATGGCCGGGAAAATCCTATAGGCCGGGCGTTGTCACGGGCCAGTCTCCAAGGGAGAGCCATCGAAACCCGCAACGGTCGGAGTTGATCGATCATGTTTGCCAGCCTGTTCTCCATCGCCAGCCTGATGCTGTCCACCTTTCTGATGATGGTGGGCTACGGTTTGATGAACTATCTGGTGCCGGTGCGCGCCGTTGCCGAAGGCTGGTCGCCGCTGCTGATTTCGCTGATCGCGACCGGCTACACGGTGGGCTTCACGCTTTCATGCATCGTCACGCCGACGCTTGTGCTGCGGGTCGGTCATGTGCGCGTGTTCGGCGCGCTGATCACGCTTCTGACAGCGGCAATTCTCGCAAGCTCGCTGATGGTGGAATGGCAGGTGTGGGTGGCGTTGCGCGCCGTCGCCGGCTTTGCGGTTGCCGGCTGCTATCTGGTGATCGAAAGCTGGCTCAACGAGCGGGTGACCAACGAGACCCGCGGATCGATGTTCTCGGTCTACATGATCGTGACGCTCGGCGGAGCGATTGCCGGACAATATCTGGTGCCGCTCGGCGATCCCCGGACGACGACGCTGTTCATCGTCTGCGGGATATTGTTCGCGATCTCGATCCTGCCGACCGCGCTGTCGACGGCGCAATCGCCGGCCCCGATCGCCAAGGTCCAGCTCGGGCTCGGCAAGCTCTACAGACGCTCGCCCGTCGCCTTCGTCGGCGCGATCCTGGCCGGCATCCTGTCCGGCACCTGGAGCAGTCTCGGCGGCGTCTATACCACCGGCAGCGGGCTTTCGACCGGACAGGGGGCAACGCTGCTCGCCTGCGTCCTTGCGGGCGGCGCGCTGGGCCAGATACCGATCGGCAGGATCTCGGACCTGACCGACCGGCGCTACGTCATGGTCGCCTGCGGAGCCGCGGGCGTGATCTCGGCCTTCGCGATGTTCTTCATGACGCCGCTGACGCCCAATCTGCTCTACATCACCGCCTTCATTGTCGGATCGATGCTCTATCCGATCTACGCGCTGAACGTGGCCCATGCCAATGACCGCGCCGATCCCAGCGAATATGTCACGATCTCCAGTTCTCTGATGGTGCTTTATGGCCTCGGCACCGTCGCCGGGCCGCTGATCGGCGGCGGCGCGATGGAGCTTGCCGGACCGCGCGGGCTGATGCTCTATCTGGCTGTCGGCTTTGCGATCTACGGCGCCTATGCCGGCTGGCGCGTATGGCGCGGCAACCCGACCGTGCACCCCGATGACCGCGCGGACTTCCACGCGATCGCCGTCCCGATGCGCGGTACCGATCCCGCCGGCAGCATCGCCGTGGACTACGAGGAGGAATACGACCCCTCGAGTTTCGACGAAAACGCCCGCACCGGATAGACGCGGTCGATCAGTTCGGGTTTTGCGAGGATGAGACTCGGCGCAGGTTCCGGCGCTCGAGCCCCAGCTTGTGCTCGCGGTAGATGATGAATATGCCGGCGCCGACGACGATGACCGAGCCCGCCATGGTGTTCAGGGTGGGTATCTCGCCGAAAACGAACAGCGAGATGAATATCCCGAAGATGATCGAGCTGTAATCGAAGGGCGCGATGGTGGAGGCGTCGGCGAAGCGGTAGGATTCGGTCATCATGATCTGCCCGGCGCCGCCGAACAGACCGGAGGCGATCAGCAGCGCCAGCGGCAGCGCGGCAAGATCGCCCCAGCCGAACGGCAGGGTCGCAAGCGAGATCAGGGCGGCGAAGGTGGAGAAATAGAGCGCGATGGTCGGTCCGGTCTCGGTCACCAGCAGCCTGCGCACCTGCACCATGGCCAGCGCGCCGAGGCAGGCGCCGGCAAGCACCATCACCACCGCCAGCGCCTCCGTCTCGCCGATCCCGCCCTGACGGAACAACGTCAGCTTGGGCCAGGAGATGATCAGCACGCCGAACAGTCCAACCACGACCGCCGACCAGCGATAGATCCGCACGACCTCGCCAAGCAGCAGCGCCGCAAACACGACCGACAGCAGCGGCAGGGCATAGCCGAGCGCGATCACCTCCGGCAGCGGCAGGTGCATGAGGCCATAAAATCCCATGCCCATGGAGGTGATGCCGATAAGACTGCGAACGAAATGCCCGAAGGGGCGAGAGGTCCTGTAGGCGCCCTTCAGTTCCCGACGCCAGGCGAGGTAGACAAGGATCGGCACGATGCCGAACAGCGAGCGATAGAAGGTCACCTGCCCCGGCGCGATGCCGCTGCCGGCAAGCTTGATGCAGGTCTGCATGCACAGGAAGGCGATGATGGAGGACAGTTTCAGGATGATCCCGCGCAGGGGATCGTCAGGCGCTTGCGGCATTCTTGGGCATTCTTCCCGTTCGGTGGGTGGGTGGGTGCTAACCATAGGTCAGATAGGGCGAGATTGCATAGATTTCCCGCCGCGCAGTCAAAGATTTGCTTTTTTGAACATTCGGCGCTTTCTTAGCGCACAAATCGCTCAGGCGCTGTGAAAGAGAATGAGGCTACAATGCGTAACGACCGGATCGTCTATCTGAAAGACTATCGCCAGACGGACTTCATCATCGAAAGCGTGGATCTGGTTTTCGAGCTTGGAGAGGAGTTGACGACGGTCGGGTCGCAGATAAGGATGAAGCGCCGCCCGGGCGCCTCCCCCGAAGCCCCGCTCGAATTTGTCGGCGACGGGCTTCAGCTTGCGGGCCTCGCGCTTGACGGCAAGCCGCTGCTGCCCGAGCGTTACGAGTGCACCTCCGACCATCTGACGATCAACGATCTGCCGGCCGACGACGCCTTCACGCTGACGATCAAGACCAATATCAATCCAACCGCCAACACGCAGCTTCTGGGCCTTTACCGCACCAATGGCGTCTATTCGACCCAATGCGAGGCAGAGGGCTTTCGCCGGATCACCTATTTCTACGACCGGCCGGATGTGCTGACCGTCTACACGGTGACCATCATTGCCGACGAGGCGAAGAACCCGCTGCTCCTGTCCAACGGCAACCTTGTCGAGGAACGCGACCTTGGCGACGGGCGGCATCTGGCGAAATGGCACGACCCCTTCAGGAAACCGTCCTATCTGTTCGCGCTGGTCGCCGGCGACCTGGCGATGATCGAGGATAGTTTCACCACCATGTCGGCGCGCGCGGTGACGCTGCGCATCTATGTCGAACACGGCAAGGCGGAGCGCGCCGGCTATGCGATGGACGCGTTGAAGCGCTCGATGAAATGGGATGAGGAACGGTTCGGGCGCGAATATGATCTCGACATCTTCATGATCGTCGCGGTCTCCGACTTCAACATGGGCGCGATGGAGAACAAGGGTCTCAACATCTTCAACGACCGGCTGATCCTGGCCGATCCGGAAACCGCCACCGACGATGATTATGCCCGTATCGAGGCGGTGGTGGCCCACGAATATTTCCACAACTGGACCGGCAACCGGATCACCTGCCGCGACTGGTTCCAGCTCAGCCTCAAGGAGGGGCTCACCGTCTACCGCGAGCACGAATTCTCGGCCGACCAGCGGTCGCGGCCGGTGGTAAGGGTGGATGAGGTCAAGTTCCTGAGGGCACACCAGTTCCCAGAGGATGGCGGCCCCCTCGCCCACCCGGTGCGGCCGACGCAGTACATGGAGATCGACAATTTCTACACGACCACCGTCTACGAGAAGGGCTCCGAAGTCAGCCGCATGATCGCGACGCTGCTCGGAGAAGACGGGTTCCGCAAGGGCCTCGACCTGTTTTTCGACCGCCATGACGGCGGAGCGGTGACGATCGAGGACTATCTGAAATGCTTCGAGGATGCGACCGGCCGGGACCTCTCCCATTTCGCGCGCTGGTATCATCAGGCGGGAACGCCGGTGATCGCAGCACGCAGTTCCTATGACGCGGCCGAGGGGCGGCTGGAACTCACCTTGTCGCAGCACACGCCGCCAACGCCCGGCGAAAGCGACAAGAAGCCGCTTTACATTCCCCTGCGCGTCGGGCTGATCAGCCCGAATGGCGACGACATGGAGCCATCCGCGGTGAGCGGCGGCGAGCGCACCGGCGATGTGCTGCATCTGACGGAAAGCGAGCAGACCTTCGTGTTCGAGGGGCTCGGGGCGAAGCCGGCGATCTCGCTCAACCGCGATTTTTCCGCGCCCGTGCAGGTGCGCTTCGATCAGCCGCGTGAGGATCGACTGAAAATCGCGGGCGCGGAAAGCGACCTTGTGGCGCGCTGGGATGCGATCAACGGGCTGGCGCTGGAGGTGCTTGTCCACGCCACGGCGGCAGTGAGGGCCGGACGCAGCGTGGACACCGACAGCGCCCTCGCCTCGATCCTGATCGAGACGGCGGAAGACGGCGAGCTCGAACCGGCTTTCCGCGCGCTGGCGCTGACGCTGCCGAGCGAACTCGACATCGGCCGCGAGATCGGTGAAGACGTGGACCCGGACGCAATTCATCTCGCCCGGAAGGCGGTATTTTTGGCGATCGCCAATTCCGGACGCGCATCATTTGCCAGGCTCGTGGAGGAATTGCGGGAGGACAACGGTTTCAGCCCGGAGGCGGGAAGCGCCGGACGTCGGGCGCTGCGCAATGCGGCACTTGCCTATCTCGCCGAGGCCGAAAAATCGCCGCTGCCGGCGCGACAGGCCTATGACGCGGCAACCAACATGACGGATATGATCGCAGCGCTTCGGATACTGGCGCACCAGTTTCCGGGTAGTGCGGAAACCCAAGCCGTGCTCGCCGATTTCCGGCAGCGTTTCGACGGCGAGCCGCTGGTGCTCGACAAATGGTTTACCGCCCAGGCGACCGTGCCCGGCGAAGCCACGCTGGACCGGGTGGCCGAACTGATGGGCGATGCGGCATTCGACGAGGGCAATCCCAACCGCGTTCGCGCATTGATCGGCGCTTTCGCCTCATCCAATCCCACAGGGTTCAACCGT
>NZ_DEPM01000234.1:0-22484 GCF_002358775.1 Martelella sp. UBA3392 | reverse complement strand
TCGCCTCGATCATCAAGTAAGACTTGATCGAACGAAATTGAGAAGCCCCGCCGGAGCGATCCGGCGGGGCTTTTTTTATTGGCGCGATTGAAATCCATGGAAAGCGAGCTTGACATCGGGAATGCTCAGCTTCAATGTAAAGCAAGCTTTACAGGAGGTGCGCTATGAAAAAATACCTGGGTCTGATGTTTGCAGGTCTCGCCGCATACATGCTGACGCTCTTCCTCGCCCAACGGCTTCTGGCCGGCGGTGTTGAGCCGGACTGGTTGCGCATCTCTCTCTCGATCGCGCCCATGCTGCCTGTGGCGGCGATATGCTGGATCGTGTTTCGGTCGATCTCCAGGCTCGATGAAATGCAGCGCAAATTGCAGCTGGAAGCACTGTCGCTCGCGTTCGCGGGCACGGCGCTGATCACCTTCGGTTACGGGTTTCTGGAAGGCATTGGCATGCCGCGGCTTTCCATGTTCGTCGTCTGGCCGCTGATGGCGTTTTTGTGGGTGGCCGGGTTGGTGATCGGGCGGATACGCTATCGATGAACAACCGTATCCAGGAGTTGCGGCGCGCTCGCGGCTGGTCGCAGGCGGATCTAGCCACGCGGCTTGAGGTATCCCGTCAGACCGTCAACGCGCTTGAGCGCGGACGTTACGATCCGAGCCTGCCGCTCGCCTTCGCGATTGCGCGCCTGTTCGAACGCGCAATCGAGGACATATTCCTGCCGTAGGAATTCCCGGCCTCGGGGAAGCCAGAGCGTTACATCGGCTCCCCGACCTCGACAATGTGTCCGTCCGGATCATAGCAGCGAAACACTTTCTGGCCCCAGGCCTGGGTTTCGATGGGATGGATCAATTCCGTTTCCTGCCGCATCCGCGCAAACATCGCCTCAAGCTTATCGGTTTCGAAATAGAGCACGAGATTGCCGCGGCCGTAGCGGCTTCGCTCGCCGACCGGCGAGCCGAACATGGTCGCCTCGAGGGCAGGGCCGGAATGGAGCGCGAGGCCGTTTTCCAGTTGGACGAAATCGCCGTGGTCCTGCGCGATCGTCTGGCCGAGCAGGTCGCAATAGAAGGCGACCGATCGTTTCATGTCGGAAACGAAGACGAGCGTATTGATGAAGACCGGCTTTGCCATGGTCTCAGCCACCGCCCACGAGCAGCAGGGCAATCGGCAGCGTTATGATCGAAACCACCGTCTGCACCGTGACAACCGCGGAATAGAGCCGGGCGTCGCCGCCGAGTTGGCGGGCGAGCACATAGCCGTTCATGGCGGTGGGCACGCTGGCGCCGAGCACCATGACGGTGAGCGCCATGCCGGTGATGCCGAAGGCCGTGGCAAGCGCGTAGGTGACCAGCGGAAACAGGATCAGCTTCAGCGCCGTCGGCAGCAGCACCATCGGCTTCGGCTTCAACGCGTCGGAAATCACCAGTCCCGCGCCGACCAGAAGCAGGCCCATGCCGAGCGCCGCGCGGGCCATCAGGTCGAGGCCGGCATAGAGCGGATCGTAGATCGGTATGCCCAGCACATTGATGACGATCGAGACGAGTGCTGCGATAATCAGCGGATTGGTGACGACATTGCGCACCATCACCATGATGTTGGTCTTTCCCTCCGAAAACAGCACCAGCACGAGAACATTGATGATGTTGAGCGGCACGATCGTAGCCGTCATCATCAGCGAGATCACCGCCATGCCCTCGAGGCCCGCAAACTTGTCGGCGATCGCGAGCGCCACAAAGGCATTCCAGCGCGTTGTCGTCTGGAACACGGAGGTAAAGGCCGGGCGGCTGAGGCCGGTGCGTTTCAGGATGGGCCAGAGCGCGATGGAAAGCGCGGTTATCGCGGCGACGGCCAGAAGCGCGACCCAGCCGATCCGTCCGGCATCGAGCGAAGAGAAGTCCGCGCGGGCCAGCGTGGTGACAAGCAGCGCGGGAAACAGCACATAGTAACCGAGCTGGTTGAGGCCGGACCAGAACGCCTCGCTGAACAGCGGTACGCGCTTCAACACCGCGCCGAAGGCGATGACGAGAAAGATCGGCAGGACGCTTTCGAAGATGATGAGCATGCGGATTCCCGGTTATCAATTGTGCCGCGGTTAACTTTGCCGCCGATCACTGCTTGCCAGATGGCTGCGGTTTCTGCCAGAGATAAGCTCGGAAGGGTAAAACAAATGCAGGAAGTCCGCGTGCGGCGTTATCAGGTGGCGATATTGGGCGTGTGTCTCGCATGCCTGCCGGTGGAACTCGCCGTCAGCGGCGCAATCCTGCTCGCGATCGCCTTCATCGATTACATGTTCGACCCCAATCGCATGCTGCGCGGCGATCTGGAGCCGATGCAGGAATAGCCCGTCATTGCTGTCGGGCGATCGCCGCCATGCGGTCGAGCGCGCCCTGAAGAATGAATGAGGCGGCCGCCGAATCGATCCGCCCGGCGCGTTTCTGGCGCGAGACATCCATCTCCAGCAGCGCGCGTTCTGCCGCCACCGTCGACAGCCTCTCGTCCCAGAAGCAGAACGGGAGGTCGGTCTTTTCTTCCATGCTGCGTACGAAGGCCCGGGTCGCCTGCACGCGCGGCCCGGCGCTGCCATCCATGTTCATCGGCAGGCCGATGACGAAACCGGCGATGCGCTCCTTCTCCGCGAATGCCAGCAGCGTTTCGGCATCCCGGGTGAACTTGGTCCGCTTCAGCACCGGCCGCGGCGTGGCAAATCGGCGCGAGAGGTCGGAAACGGCAAGACCGATGGTCTTGGTGCCGAGATCGAGCCCGGCAATGGCTTTGGAAGGGGCAAGCGCTGCGGCCAGCTCATCGATTGTATGGACTGTCATTATTTTCCTGGCGCCTTTTGCCGCGCTGTGATGGAAAATGGCGCGCGATCGCATTAGGTGTTGGAGGAACACTTAACGCCAGCAAGGAGGAAAAGCAAAATGAAGCTTACCTGGCTCGGGCATTCCGCGTTTCGTCTGGAAACCGCGAAGGCAACCATTCTCATTGACCCGTTCCTGACCGGCAACCCGTCGTTCAAGGGCCTCGATCGCGATGCCGCGGTCAAGGGCGTCACCCATATCCTGCTGACCCACGGCCATGGCGACCACCTCGGCGATACGGTGCCGATCGCCAAGGAGACCGGCGCCACCGTGCTCGCCAATGCCGACCTTGCCGCCTGGCTCGGCAAAAAGGGCGTTGAAAAGCTGGAGGCCGGCAATACCGGCGGCACGATCGATTTCGGAAACTTCACCGTCACCTTCACCAACGCCCTGCATTCTTCCGCCTTCATCACCGAGGATGGCGTTTCCCATGCGCTCGGCAATCCCAACGGGCTGATGCTGCATATCGATGACGAGCCGACGACCTATCACATGGGCGATACCGACATCTTCGCCGACATGGCGCTGATCAACGAGTTGCACGCCCCGCAGGTGGGTCTGGTGCCGGTCGGCGACCGGTTCACCATGGGCGGCGCGGTGGCGGCGCTTGCCTGCCAGCGCTATTTCAATTTCGAGACGGTGCTGCCGATCCACTACGGCACATTCCCGATCATCGACCAGACGCCGGAGTCTTTCGTGACCGGCATGGCCTCGGGGCCGACGGAAGTGCTGACGCCGAAACCGGGCGAAACGGTCGAACTCTGATCAATTGCCCCGTTGCGAAGGGCGGTCCCGCCCTTTATAGCGTCAGGGAGAAATCAGAACCGGAGAGCTTTCATGTCCGTAGACACCGCGACCGTAAAACGTGTTGCCAAGCTGGCCCGCATCGCCGTCGATGACGAAGCGGCCGAGCGCATGACCGGCGAGCTGAATGCGATCCTCGGTTTCGTCGAACAGCTCGGCGAGGTGAATGTCGACGGCGTCGAGCCGATGACCTCGGTCATGCCGATGGCGATGAAGAAGCGCGAAGACATCGTCACCGATGGCGACAAGGCCGATGATATCGTCGCCAACGCGCCCGAGACGGAACGCAATTTCTTCCTGGTGCCGAAGGTCGTCGAATAGACCCCGCCGCCTTCCCCAGCGACCCGCAACAAAGTGACGCATATGACCGAACTGACCAGCCTGACCATCGCCGAGGCCCGCGACAAGCTCAAGGGCAAGGAAATCACCGCGACCGAGCTCACCGCCTCCTATCTGAAGGCGATCGACGAGCACAATGCCGCGTTCAACGCCTATGTCGCCGTCACCCACGATCAGGCGACGGCGATGGCCAAGGCCTCCGACCTGAAGCTGTCGCAGGGCACCGCCGGCGCGCTGGAGGGCATTCCGCTCGGCGTCAAGGACCTGTTCGGTACCCGTGACGTGCACACCCAGGCGGCATCCCACATTCTCGACGGGTTCAAGCCGAAATATGAATCGACCGTGACCCAGAACCTCTGGGATGATGGCGCGGTGATGCTCGGCAAGCTCAACATGGACGAGTTCGCCATGGGCTCCTCCAACGAGACCTCCTATTACGGGCCGGTGATCAACCCGTGGAAGGCCAAGGGATCGAACATGGATCTGGTGCCGGGCGGCTCGTCGGGCGGTTCGGCGGCGGCTGTGGCGGCGCATCTGTGCGCAGGTGCTACGGCGACCGACACCGGCGGCTCGATCCGCCAGCCGGCGGCGTTCACCGGCACGGTCGGCATCAAGCCCACCTATGGCCGCTGCTCGCGCTGGGGCGTGGTGGCGTTTGCCTCCTCGCTCGATCAGGCCGGCCCGATCGCCCGCGATGTGCGCGATGCCGCGATCCTGTTGAAATCCATGGCGAGCGTCGATGACAAGGACACGACATCGGTCGATCTGCCCGTGCCGGATTACGAAGCCGCCATCGGCCAGTCGGTCAAGGGCATGAAGATCGGCATTCCGAGGGAATACCGCGTCGACGGCATGCCGGAGGAAATCGAAAAGCTGTGGCAGCAGGGCATCGCCATCCTGAAGGATGCCGGCGCCGAGATCGTCGATATCTCGCTGCCGCACACCAAATACGCGCTGCCGGCCTATTACATCGTGGCGCCCGCCGAGGCCTCCTCCAACCTTGCCCGCTATGACGGCGTCCGCTACGGGTTGCGCGTGGAGGGCAGGGACATTGCCGACATGTATGAAAAAACGCGCGCCGAAGGCTTCGGCAATGAAGTGCAGCGTCGCATCATGATCGGCACCTATGTGCTTTCCGCCGGCTATTACGACGCCTATTACCTGAAGGCGCAGAAGGTGCGCACGCTGATCAAGCGCGACTTCGAAAACGTGTTCGCAGAAGGCGTCGACACCATCCTGACGCCCGCCACGCCATCGGCCGCCTTCGGCATTGCCGATCAGGACATGGCGAACGATCCGGTGAAGATGTATCTGAACGACATCTTCACGGTGACGGTCAACATGGCCGGCCTTCCCGGCATCTCCGTGCCCGCCGGCCTCAACCCCAAGGGCCTCCCCCTCGGCCTCCAGCTCATTGGCAAGCCGTTCGAGGAAGAGACCCTGTTCCGCACCGCCGCCGTGATGGAGCAGGCCGCGGGCAGGTTCACGCCGGAGAAGTGGTGGTAGGAAAACGGAGCCGGGAATGGAAGCCGACTACAACGAGATCATCGAATGTATTCGCCAGCTTCCGCCCGGAACTGTCATTCCGAAGCCTGAGGCGCGCAGCCCGTTCACGGTTAAAGGAATAGGAATGCGAAGAGGCGAGGACGCCCTCGTGTACTATATTCCAAATAACAAAGGCGGACGTCCTCACCAGAAGGGCGTAACCTTCACGGAGTTTTCTAAGGCATTCGCCGAGCTCACTCGCGCTGGAGCACTGACGCATTCCTGGGCCCAAGGGAATATCTCTCAGTGCATGCACGAGGGCTCGTGCAACTTCACGACGATCGGTGGCCTTTTCTCCTTACTCGGCCATGCCAGATATAGTCGGCGGGGTGTTTACGAGAAAACGTAATGACAGAGCGGCAGGCTATTTCTCCTGTGCCCTCATGTAGGCCTTCAACACCGCGTTGATGCGGGTCTGATAGCCTTTTCCCTGTGACCTGAACCACTCCAGAACATCGCTGTCGAGGCGCATGGTGATCTGTGTCTTGGCGACGGGCTCTATCAGCTTTGCCTCCCGGAAGAACGCCTCGTCCAGCTCCGGAATGTCGCTGTAGTCGATGTCATCGTCGCCACGTTCGGCAAGGGTCTTAAGTTTTGCGTTTGATAGCGTCATTGAATAGAGCCCTTTCTCTTCTGTTGGCGCGCCGCGCTGAAATCAGGCGGGTGCGGCCGTTCCGGTCCGTGTGCACCACCACGATGATCAGCAAGTTTTCGATCGAGCCTATGCTTGTGAAGCGGGCTTCTCCGTAGTCGAAGCGGTCGTCGCGTTTCGTCAGCACCGGTCCTTCGAATATCCGGCAGGCGTCTTCGAAGCTGATACCGTGCTTTTCCTGATTTCTTTGGCTTTTTGCGCGGTCCCATTCGAACTTCATGCGCAAAGTGTAGTTACAATTGTATTGCTCATCAATGGCGATTTCGTGACATTCCCGTGGCATCATTTTCCTGCCGGGACCGGGTGTCATTTCCGCCATATTCAAAGGGCTCTTGCCGGCCAAAACTGATTTGGAAGGCAAGGTTTGAAAACGTTTTCTCTGGTGATGCTGGCAGGCCTCGTTGCGCTGTCGGCCTGTACCCCCGCGCTCTCGCCGCAGAACGAGACAGCCGCGATCGATCATTTCTTAAGCCCGCTGGAAGGCAAGTCGGAGGCCGACGGGGCTGCCGGCCCCGATGACCGGCTGCGTCTGTCCTACGCCGCGGACAAGCCCGCGGAGACATTGACGGCGGCGTCGAAGGCGCTGGACATGGTGCTGCAACTCGGCAGCAACAAGATCAGCGTCTATCGCTACCGTGATCCGGAAAGCGGAAAGGCCGGCTATTTCGACGGCGACGGCAACAGGCTCGGCCAGTATCTCTTGCGCAATCCGGTGCCCGATGGCCGGGCGACATCCGGCTTCGGCCCGCGGCATCATCCGGTGCTCGGCTATTCGCGCATGCATTCGGGCGCGGACTGGGCCGCACCCGTCGGTACGCCGATCTACGCCGCCGCCGACGGGACGGTGACCTTTGCCGGCTCCCATGGCGGCGACGGCAAGAGGATCGAGATCGATCACGGGCACGGCTACGAGACCAGCTACAGCCACCAGAGCAAGTTCGCCGCCGGCGTGAAGGTGGGCAGCCATGTGGAGCAGGGCCAGTTGATCGGCTATGTCGGCAAGACCGGCCTCGTCACCGGCGCGCATCTGCACTACGAAGTCTCGATCAATGGCCGCAAGGTCGACCCGCGAAAGGTACACTTCATCCGCGAAGGCAGGCTTGAGGGTACGGCACTGGCCAAATTCAGGGACTATGTGAACGGTGACGACGACGCCTGACGATTCTTCCGGGCGTCGGCGGGAGTTTGCGAAAGTGCGGAGGGCCTGCCTCGGCCTCACTCCGCCGGGCTGGTGATCAGCGCCGAGAGCTTTGCCGAGGCCTCGTTCAGCAGGCCGACATGGCCGATCGCCTCTTCCAGCGACAACCGCTGTAACGGAGCGTGGAAGGAAAGCGAGGAGACGAGGCGGCCGAAGGCGTCGCGGATCGGCACGGCGACGGCGATCATGCCGTCCATGAACTCCTCGTTGTCGGTGGAATAGCCGTTCTTGCGGATGCGCTGGATTTCGGTCATGACCGCCTCGGGCGTGGTCATGGTGTTGGCGGCGCGCGGGGTCAGTTCGGCCGCGTTCAGATAGCCTTTCAGATGCTTGTCATCGAGCGAACTCAGATAGATCTTGCCGGCGGAGGTGCAGTAGAACGGCACCCGCGAACCCACGGGGAGCTGGATCCTCAGCGGCCATTTGGTCTCCACGCGCTCCAGATAGATCATCGCGTCACGGTCCGGCAGCGAGATGTTGCAGGTCTCGTTGATCTGTTCGGCCAGCGCCGTGAGGATCGCCTGGCGGGCGGTGCGGATCCTCAGCGACGACATGATGCCCGCCGACATGATCCGGAGACGACTTCCGGGCGAATAGCCGCGGCCATCGATCTCGCGCTGGATGAAGCCCTCGGCCTCGAGCGTCGAAAACAGCCGGTGGATGGTCGGCTTCGGCAGGCCCAGCGCCTGGTTGACTTCCGTCGGCGTGACCGGTGCGCCCGCTTCGGCGAGCGCCTCCAGCACCATCAGCAGGCGAAGGTTGGTCGGTATCTGGCCGGTCTGATCATCCACTGGATTGCCACCATTTTTCATTATGAATTGATCGGGGCGGCGGACGCTCCGTCGTCCCCGGGGGCTTACCTGTTCGGCAGTAGCATTGTGGAAAGCGAAGGCACAAGGGCCACCAGTATCCACACCGCGACAAGCGCCAGGATATAGGGGTAGATATAGCGCAGTATCCTGAAGTAGCTCACGCCGGTCACGCCCGCGGCAACGTAAAGATTCAGCCCGTAGGGCGGGGTGATGAAACCGATAGAGGCGCCGACCAGGAAGATCACCGCGAACTGGATCGGATCGACGCCGATCGAGGCTGCGATCGGCGCGAGGATCGGGGCCATGATGATCGTGGTCGGCAGGCTTTCAAGCACCATGCCGGTGACGAAGACGATCGCCATCGCGGTGAACAGCACCGGATAATACCCGCCCATGGAGCGTACGAAACCGCCGATCGCGTCTTCCGCGCCCATGACCGACAGGATCTGCTGCATCACGACAGAGATTGCGATCAGCGGGGCCAGAATGCCGGTGATCTGGGCCGAACGCAGCGTGATCTTCGGAATATCGATCGGGCTGAAGCCGCGCACCACCAGCATTTCGCCATAGCTGCGTTCGCTCGGCGGGCGATCCTCGCTGGGCGAACCCATCATCTTGTGCAGCGGCAGGCTGACGAAGCCGACGACGACGCAGAACGCGACCGTGACGGCGGCGGCTTCCGTCGGCGAGAACTTGCCGGTATAGATGCCCCACAGCACGATGCCGATCGCAAAGAAGCCGAGCCATGATCCGATGGCGGTCTTGAATACCCGGGACGGCTGCAGCCGGATCAGATGGCCCCAGCCATTGATCGAGCAGATGACCCAGCAGAACGCCATCATCGCAAGGCCCATCAATATGCCGGGAATGATGCCGGCGACGAACAGTTCGGAGATCGGCAGGTTCATCAGGAAGCCGTAGACGATGAAGATGATCGACGGCGGAATTATGATGCCGAGTGTGCCGCCGGCCGCGGCCGTCGCCGCCGAGAAGCGCTCGTCATAGCCGCCCTTCTTCATTTCCGGATGGAGCATGGAGCCGATCGTGGCGGTGGTTGCCGAGTTGGAGCCGGAGATCGCGGCAAACAGCCCGCAGGCGCCGATTGCCGCCATGGCGAGCCCGCCGCGCAGCCAGCCGAGGCAGGAATAGGCGAAATCCGACATGCGCCGGGCAATGCCCGACTGGTTGATCAGGTCGCCGGTGAGGATGAACAGCGGCATGGCAAGCAGCGCGAAGCCATCGGTGAAGACATCGGAAAGCGCGGAGCCGAGATTGTCGAGCGGCAGGCCGAGCAGCAGGCTCATGCCGATGACCCAGATGCCGATGACCAGCAGCACCGGCACGCCGAGCAGGAAGACGCCGGTCGCGCCGAGCGAGATAAGGGTGATCCAGAGAGAGTCGGACATCAAAGGCTCCTCAGTCGCCGAATTGGGTCGTGGCGGAAATCAGCGGCGCGCCGTCCCGGTAATTCTGGTAGTCGATTGCCAAGTTCTCGAAGGCGCGTCCGGCCATCAGCAGGAAGCTGACCGGAACGGAGGTGAGAAGCCACCATTGCAGCACATTGTCGGTGCCGAGCAGGATCTGGAAATTGGCGGCGGAATTGAACACCACCCGCGTCGAGGTGACGATGACCACCCAGGAAAACAACAACCAGAGCGCGGCATCGAGCATGAGGCAGGCGAACTGCCCGGCGCGCGGCATCATGGCCCGGAACTCGGCGAAACTCAGGTGGTTGCGGAACTTCATGTTGTAGGCGCAGCCCGCCCAGGTCATGAACAGGAACAGGAACGGGGGCAGGGTGGTCGACCACGGCTCCTGAACGGAAAAGACGAAGCGGCGGAAGACTTCCACCGAGAGAATGGTGGCGATCAGGAGGTAGGACCAGATCATCACCGTCTTTTCGAGGTGTCTTTCGAGGAAGGGCAGGCGGGCGTAGATGAACGCCACCAGCAGGCCACCCACAATCGTCACAACCAGACCAACGAGCCATGCGCCATCGGAGCGCATCGCCTCGCTGATCGTCCATGAATCCCAACTTCCGATCGACGCGATGATCGACCAGGCGCCGCCAAACAACGAATCCATCGTCATTCTCCTCCCAAACCATGGGCTTTATTGCCGACAGCCGGCATTCCTCCTCGAAATGCCGGCTGCATATCTTATCGGATGAAGCGGATCAGCTCTTCCACCAGCGGCGCGGCTCGACGTTTTCCGGCTTCATGTCGGCGGGCACCTGCCGTGCGATGGCGCTGATCTCGGTGTAGGTGTCGATGCCGCCGGCCCAGTTGTTGAGGCGCTCGCGCCACTGTTCCCATGGTTCCGGGTTGTATTCCGGCGAGCACATTTCCTCCGCCATCTTGATCTGGTCGTCGGCCAGGAAGGCCGGGCGGACATTGTTGTCGGCGAACACCGTATTGGGAAGCTGCGGATCGGAGAAGCCGACCGTCTTCACCAGTGCGGCCTCGTTCGCGCCCTGGATCGCGGCCTGGGTGAAGTAAGAGGATTCCATCACGGCGTCCTGCACTTCCGGCTCGAAGCTGTCGAACACCTTGGCGTTCATCGAGGTATGCTCGGTGCCGCAGAAGAATTTGAGATCAACCGACTGCGAGACCACCGGCGCCATGTTGGCGTAGGCGACGGCCGAGGCCCAGGTTTCCGCACCGTCGATCAGGCCCTGCTTCAGGCCGTCGAGGGTTTCTTCCCAGGCGATCGGAACCGGGTTGAGGTTCAGAAGCTGCATGGCGATGCGGCCGAGCTGGGTGCCGGTCACCCGGTTCTTGGTGCCGAACAGTTCCTCGAGCTTGGTGATCGTCGGCTTGTCGGAATATTTGAGCCCAAGCTGGATACCGCGCAGTTCGCAATGGGTGAACAGGAATTTCAGCCCGTGCCGCTTTTCCAGCGGATCGCGCAGGATGCGCTGCGATTCCGGGCTGTAGAAAAAGTGATACTGCGAGGCGCGGCCCGGGAACATATAGGCATAGTCGAGCACGTTCAGATAAGGCGCGCCGCCGGCCGAATTCTGGGTCGAGGCGGTGTAGATATCGACAATGCCGAGCTGGGTCTTTTCGACGCAGTTGAGCTGGCCGCAGATCTGGTTGTCGCCGATGAACTCCACGCGGACCAGCCCGTTGGTGCGTTCTTCCAGGTCGCGGGCGAATTCCAGGCAGCCGACGCGCTCGATCAGCGTGTTCTGGGCGTTGAAGCCGGCCGCGCCGTATTTCAGCGTATATTTCGGCTCATTGCCGAAGCGCTTTTCATATGTGGATTCAACGGCTTTTGCCAGGCTCGGTAGTGTGACGACCCCCGCCATGGAGCTTGCCGCCAGAAGCGTGGAGCTCAACCCGAACCGTCCCGATAATTTGAAAAGATCGCGGCGCGATATGTTGCGCAGCTTTTCGTCCAGTCCTGTCATTTTCTTCCCTCCCTGTCGAAAAATGAGACTTGCGGTATCGAAATCAATCATATATCGAATGCCCTTGCAAGATACTTTCGTCGCTTCGGCGGCAAATTCAGGGCTTGAGGGGGGCTCATGGAGCGGCTGGAAGCAGATTATGTGATTGTCGGTGCGGGCTCCGCCGGCTGCGTCATCGCCAACCGGCTGAGCGCCGATCCGAATGTCAGCGTCGTGCTGCTGGAGGCGGGCCCGGCGGATCGCAATCCGTGGATTCACATTCCGGTCGGCTATTTCAAGACGATGCACAATCCGACGGTGGACTGGTGCTACAAGACCGAACCGGATCCCGGCCTCAATGGCCGTTCGCTCGACTGGCCGCGCGGCAAGGTGCTCGGCGGCTCCTCCTCCCTCAACGGGCTGCTTTACGTGCGCGGCCAGTCGAGCGACTATGATCGCTGGGCGCAGATGGGCAATCGCGGCTGGAGCTGGGAGGACGTGCTGCCGCTGTTCAAGCGCTCGGAAAATCAGGAGCGCGGAGCGGACCAATTTCACGGCGCAGAGGGCGAGCTGTCGGTCTCCAATATGCGGCTGCAGCGTCCGATCTGCGATGCCTGGGTGGCGGCCGCCACCGCGGCGGGCTACCCGTTCAACCCGGATTATAACGGCGAGACCCAAGAGGGCGTCGGCTATTTTCAGCTCACCGCCCGCAAGGGCCGGCGCTGCAGCGCCGCCGTCGCCTTCCTCAACCCGGTCAAGAACCGCCCCAACCTGAAGATCGTCACCGGCGCGCTGGTGAAGAAGGTCGAGATCGAGAACGGCCGCGCCACCGGCGTCAGCTACCTGGCGCATGGCAGAAGCGATGCGCTGGTGACCTGCCGGCGCGAGGTGATCCTGTCGTCGGGCACGATCAACTCACCGCAACTGCTGATGCTGTCGGGCATCGGCGATGGCGCGCAGCTCAAGGACAACGGCATTGAGGTCGTTCATCACGCGCCGGATGTCGGGCGCAATCTTCAGGATCATCTTCAGGCCCGCCTCGTGTTCAAATGCAACGAGCCGACGTTGAACGACGAGGTCCGCTCGTTGTTCAATCAGGCGCGGATTGCACTGAAATACGCGATGTTCCGCGCCGGGCCGATGGCGATGGCGGCAAGCCTTGCCACCGGCTTCATGCGCACCGGCGACCATGTGGCAACGCCGGACATCCAGTTCCACGTCCAGCCATGGTCGGCCGATAATCCCGGCGAGGGCGTGCATCCGTTTTCCGCCTTCACCATGTCGGTCTGCCAGCTCAGGCCCGAAAGCCGGGGCGAGATCGTGCTGAACGGTCCGGATCCGCGCAGCTATCCGAAGATTTTCCCGCATTACCTGTCGACCGAGACCGATCGGCGCACCATTGTCGAGGGCGTGAAGATTGCCCGCAGGATCGCCCGTCATGCGCCGCTGAAATCGAAGATCGCCGAGGAGTTCAGGCCCACGGCCGATCTTGCCATGGATGATTACGAGGGCACGCTCGACTGGGCGCGCAATTACACCGCCTCGATCTATCACCCGACCGGCACGTGCCGCATGGGCCAGGATGAGCGCGCGGTCGTGGACGAGCGTCTGAGGGTGCGCGGCGTTTCGGGACTTCGCGTCGCCGATTGCTCCATCATGCCGGAAATCGTTTCCGGCAACACCAATGCGCCGGCGATCATGATCGGCGAGAAATGCAGCGATCTCGTGCGCGAGGACAACCGGCAGATCGCCTGACACCGAACACCAAATTCCTAGAGGAGACCACCCATGAAAATGACCACCGAAGAGGCTTTCGTCAAAGTTCTTCAGATGCATGGCATCGAGCATGCCTTCGGGATCATCGGCTCGGCCATGATGCCGATTTCCGACCTGTTTCCGCAGGCCGGAATCGCATTCTGGGACTGTGCCCATGAATGCAATGCCGGGATGATGGCCGACGGCTACAGCCGCGCCACCGGCAAGATGTCGATGGTCGTCGCCCAGAACGGGCCGGGCATCACCTCGCTGGTCACGCCCGTCAAGACCGCTTACTGGAACCATACCCCGCTTCTGGTCGTCACCCCGCAGGCCGCCAACAAGACCATCGGGCAGGGCGGCTTCCAGGAAGTCGAGCAGATGGCGCTGTTCAAGGACATGGTCGCCTATCAGGAAGAAGTGCGCGACGCCTCGCGCATCGCCGAAGTGCTGAACCGCGTGATCCTGAAGGCCAAGCGCGCCTGCGGCCCGGCCCAGATCAACATTCCGCGCGATTTCTGGACCCAGGTCATCGATATCGAATTGCCGGCCATCGTGGAATTCGAGCGGCCTACGGGTGGCGAACAGGCGATCGATCGCGCCGCGAAACTGCTCAGTGAAGCCAAGTTCCCGGTTATCCTCAACGGCGCGGGCGTCGTTCTCGGCGGCGCGATCGAGGCGTCCAGGGCGCTTGCCGAACGGCTGGATGCGCCGGTCTGCGTCGGCTATCAGCATAATGACGCCTTTCCCGGCAACCATCCGCTGTTTGCCGGTCCGCTCGGCTATAACGGCTCGAAGGCGGCGATGGAGCTGATTGCCAAGGCCGATGTGGTGCTGGCGCTCGGCACCCGCCTTAACCCGTTCTCGACGCTGCCGGGTTACGGCATCGACTACTGGCCGAAGGATGCGGCGATCATTCAAGTCGATATCAATCCCGACCGCATCGGCCTCACCAAGCCGGTCACCGTCGGCATTGTCGGCGATTCGAAGAAGGTCGCGACCGGCATTCTCGACCGGCTTGCCGACAATGCGGGCGATATCGACCGCGACGACCGCAAGGCGCTGATCGCGAAGACCAAATCGGCCTGGGCACAGGAACTGACCTCGCTTGACCACGAGGAAGACGATGAGGGCACGACGTGGAACGAACGCGCCCGCGATCGCGAGCCGGAGCGGATGAGCCCGCGCATGGCATGGCGCGCGATCCAGAAGGCGCTGCCGAAGGACGCGATCATTACCTCCGATATCGGCAATAACTGCGCGATCGGCAACGCCTATCCGACCTTCGAGGAGGGCCGCAAATATCTGGCGCCCGGCCTGTTCGGCCCCTGTGGTTACGGCTTCCCGGCGATCGTCGGCGCCAAGATCGGTCAGCCGGACACCCCGGTTGTCGGCTTTGCCGGCGACGGCGCCTTCGGCATTTCCATGAACGAGATGGTGTCGCTGAAGCGCGACAACTGGCCGGCGATCACCATGGTGATCTTCCGCAACTACCAGTGGGGCGCGGAAAAGCGCAACACCACGCTGTGGTTCGACGATAATTTCGTGGGCACCGAACTCTCGCTCGACGTCCGCTATGCCGATATCGCGAAAGCCTGCGGCGTTGAAGGCGTGCAGGTGACATCGATGGAGCAGCTTTCCACCGAGCTGGACAAGGCCGTCGAGCGCCAGATGAAGGAAAGGAAGACGACCTTCATCGAGGTGGTGCTGAACCAGGAACTGGGCGAGCCCTTCCGCCGCGACGCGATGAAGAAGCCGGTCTCGGTCGCCGGCATCAACCGGGCGGACATGCGTAAACAGGCGGTTTGATCCAACAAGATAGGCAATGGCGGGGGCAAGCCTTCCCGCCATTGCCTATTGAAAATCAGGCGGCGGGCGACCTTGCCAATCGTCGTCGAAACGCTTTTTATGGGCCCGTCGTCCCGATCAGCGCAATCAGACCCGCAGGGTGAGAACATGAACCAGCTAGAGAAGATTTTCGCCAACGCAAAGCGGCTGAAGAAGACGATCATACTGCCGGAATCGGGCGACAAGCGCGTGCTGGAAGCGGCCTGCAAAGCGGCCGATTTGGGCGTTGCCCGCATCATTCTGGTCGGGGTGAAAAGCGATGTCGATGCGCTCTGCGTCGAGATCGGCATTACCCGCTCGGACGCGATCGAGGTCATCGCTCCGGAAAGTTCGGCCCTCCTGCCGGAGCTCTCGAAGCTCTATTACACGCTGCGCAAACACAAGGGTGTCACCGAGGAGGATGCCGACAAGGCCGCGCGCAACCCTTATGTGTTCGCGGCCCTGATGGTGAAGGCCGGGCATGCGGACGGCACGGTCTCGGGCGCGGCATGCTCGACGGCCGACGTCGTTCGCACCGCGATCCAGGTGATCGGCGCGGCCCCCGGCACCCGTCTCGTCTCCAGCTTTTTCCTGATGATGCTGGAGGCCGACCACCACGCCAAAAAGGGCGCCTTCCTGTTTTCCGATTGCGGGTTGGTGATCGATCCGGATGCGGCGGAGCTCAGCAAGATCGCGATCGCGGCAGCGGGCTCCTATACCATGCTGACAGGGGATACGCCGCGTGTCGCGATGCTGTCCTTCGCCACCCGCGGCAGCGCGTCCCACCCCATGGTCGACAAGGTCGAACAGGCCGTGAAGCTGGTGCGGCTCAACCGGCCCGACCTTCTGGTTGACGGCGCGCTGCAGTTCGATGCTGCCTTCGTTCCCGGAATCGCCAAATCCAAGGGGGCGGCCGAGCCGCTTGGCGGGGAGGCCAATATCTTCATCTTTCCCGATCTTCAGGCCGGCAATATCGGCTACAAGATCGCCCAGCGCATCGGCGGCGCCTCGGCAATCGGCCCGGTGCTGCAGGGCCTGGACAAGCCGGCCAATGACCTGTCGCGCGGTTGTTCCGCCCAGGACGTGCTCGACATGATCGCGGTGACCGCCTGCCAGGCGGGCGCGCAGAAATGAACCGATCGCGCGGGCAAGCGGCCGCCCCTCAGCCCGGCATGAGGTGAGGGCGCATGCCCGACCTTGCCATTTCCTTTCCGGTTTTCGCCGGCTTTGCGGCCTGCCTTGCGGCGGGCGCTTTCCTGCGCGGTCTGGCCGGCTTCGGCATGGCGCTGGTCGCGATGCCGTTTCTGGTGATTCTGGTGCCGCCGGCCGATGCCGTGCTTGCCGTGCTGGTGGTGCAGATCACGCTGACCCTGATCGATCTGCCGGAATGCATCGGCCATGCCGATCGCCGCGCCGTCGGCCTGCTGACGCTCGCGGCCTTTTTCGGAACGCCGGTAGGGCTGCTGTTCATTTCCATCGTTCCGCTCTGGCTGGCGCAGATCGTGATCGGCACGATCACGGCCGGAGCTGCTGCGGCGCTGTTCTTCAGGTTTTCCCTCGGACCTCGGCCGGGCGCGGTCTCCACCACGGCGGTCGGGTTTTTCGCCGGGCTGTTCAGCGGGCTTGCCGCAGCGCCCGGTCCGCCGGTCGTGGCCTATTTTCTGGCGCGTGAAGTGCCGGCGCGCACCAAGCGCGCCTCGATGATCATCCTGTTCGCGATCCTTGCCGTGTTCGCTCTGGCGACGGCGGCTTTCAAAGGAACGCTTCACCTCCACGTCGTCCTGCTCGGACTTTTTTCCGCGCCGCTCTGCGCCGGCGGCTCCGCGCTCGGCGCTTATTTCTTCCGGCGCGGCTCCGAGACCAGCTATCGTAACGTGGCGCTTCTGGCGATGGTATGCTCGGCGTTGTTCGGTATCGTGCTCGGCATGTCGGCCTGGCTGCGGCTCTAACCCGCCTTCGGACTGCTCCAGTCGGGCGAGCGCAGGTTGGCGATGCGGTTCTTGAACTGCAGGCCGGTGCGGAAGGCGAAATCTGCGATGCTTGAGACAGGCGCGGCCTTGCGCGCGGCATGCTGGCCGCGGATCGCGGTGACAGCGGGGACGTAACGCGCCGGCGTGTCGCTGCGCACGATCCTGGCGATCAGCGCAAACAGATTGTAGTCCTCGATCACCCGCCGCCTGGCCTCGATGATGGCCGGCAGACGCTTTTCGTATTCATTCGAGGCAATCGCCGCCCTCATGAGCTCGACAGCTTCGGCCGGTTTGCGGATGTCGACCGGGATCAGGCTTTGCGCGGGAAAATAATCGAGCACATTGGGCGCGCCGAAATAGAAGGGCAGCGAAAGGCCGAGGAACGGGTCCGAGAGCTTTTCGGTGATGTGGTGCGGGGCCACGTGGTTCTCGATCGCCAGATGATAGCGGAACCTGTCGATGGCCTCGGCCTTGTCATCCATATGCCGGCGGCCATGCCCGAAAACCTGAAGCTCCGGCAGGTGCCGGGCGGCATACTCCGTGAAATCGTAGCGCAGCCGGTGAAGCGTATGGCTCTGCCGCTTGCTGGAGCAGACGGTCGCGATCGTCTCGGTCTTTTCGGGGAAGCGGTGGGCGATCTCGTCGACGGGCAGATAGTCGTGGCGGTTCTCGTCCATGCCATAATACCATGTCAGCCCGGCCTGGCTCCATATCCGGCCGGGATGGCGCAGCGCGATCGGCTCCTGGCTGGTCAGGACATGGCCGAACTGGCGGACGAAAGAGCGGCCGTAAACCTTGACGCCGCTTGGCTCCGAGGTGATCAGCAAGGTGTTTTCGGGCGGGCAGGCGAGCGGTTCCTCGGTCATGCCGATAAAGCGAGGCAGGTCGTCATAGACGACCAGCCAGTCGTAATTCCGGGCGTCGGGGTCGAAGATGAATTCGAGGCCGTTGGCCTCGGTCCAGCCTGTTGGCAATTGCCGGGAGAACCTGGGGTTTTCCGGGTTCACCGGCGGAGAACGGCTTAGAATCTTGACCCTGATCGCCATATCAGACCATTGCGTGCGGGAAGCCGGCTTATTTCCAGACGACTTCCAGAATTTCATAGGCGCGGGCTCCGCCCGGCGCATTCACCTCGATCGAATCACCGACTTCCTTGCCGATCAGCGCGCGCGATATCGGTGAGGAGATCGAGATACGGCCTTCCTTCACATCGGCTTCGAGGTCGCCGACGATCTGGTAGACCTTTTCCTCTTCGGTGTCCTCGTCGACGAGCCTGACCGTCGCACCGAAGCGGACCTTGTCGCCCGACATCTTGGCGGGATCGAAGATCTCAGCGCGGGTGGTCACGTCCTCGAGCTCGCCGATCCGGCCCTCATTGTAGCTCTGGGCTTCCTTGGCGGCATGGTATTCGGCGTTTTCGGAAAGGTCGCCATGGGCGCGCGCTTCCGCGATTGCCTGGATGATCCGGGGACGTTCCTCCTGCTGGCGCCAGCGCAGCTCCTCGCTGAGCTTGGCAGCCCCGATCTTGGTCATCGGTACTTTTTCGACCATATCTTTATCCTTTGGTCTGTCGTTGGACGCGGCGGAGGCGGGCTCCGTCGCGTCCGTGCATGTTCTTCGTTTTCGTGGGGCGAACAGCCGTTGACTTGGGAAGCGCCCGGCCGATTTGCAACACAAAAAGAAACAGGTTCCGAAGCGTGACCCCGGAACCAGTTTCATAGCTGACGAAACTTATAACAGATGCGACGGCGCGATTTCCAGACAAATCGTCTTATCTCTTCGGCGCCGGCGATCGGGAGAGGCGCAGCCGCGCCGTGAAAGAGGCGCTTCAGTGCCCTTCCACCGGACGCGGTGGCTGTCTGCGATAGACCCTGTTGGCGGAAAATGACAGGGCGAGCAGAGCGAGCACGGCAACGAGCGCGCAGGCGGCGAAGCTTGCGCAATAGGCGTCGCGCGCAGCAGTGAGCCAGGGGGCATCGCTGACGCCCAGCTCGCGGGCGGCGTCCACCGCGCCGGCGAGCGTCTGGCCGGTGTCGAAGGCGGCGGATGGCGGCAGGGCGGAAAGATCGACCGGCTGCATGGCGAAGCGGTAGATAACCGTCGCAAGGCTTCCCAAGAGGCCGACGCCGAGCGCGCCGCCGAACTCGGCGCAGGTCTCCGACATCGCCGAGGCGACCCCGCCGCGCTCCGGCGGAGCCGAACCGATGATCAGCCCGGTCGTGGTCAGGATCGCGGGAATGAAGCCGAGGCCCAGAACGACATTGGCGATCAGCATGCCGGCAAGGCTCTGGTACCAGGCGGCAAGGCCGATGGCTGCGGCGCCGACCGCGTTGATCACCAGACCTGTGATGACCGTCGGGATCGGGCCGAGGCGGTTGGTCACCCGCCACGCCTGCAGCGACATGACGGTGAAGAACACGCCGGGCAGGGCGCTCCAGAGCGCCGCCTCGAGCGGGCTCAGCCCCAGCACGAGCTGGAAGAACTGGGCCTGCAGCAGGAAGATCGAGAACATGAAGAACACGACCGCCATATTGACCAGCATCGAAACCGTGAAGGCCGGAAGCCGGAACAGCCTGAGGTCGATCAGCGGTTCGGTAATCCGATTCTGCCGGCGGACGAACAGGACGCCGAAGCCGATGCCGGCGAAGACTGGTAGCAGGTCGGTCGCGTGAAAGCCATGGGCCGCGATCTGCTTGAAGCCGTAGATAACCGGCAGCACGGTCGCCAGTGAAAGCAGGACGCTCGTCAGATCAAGCCGCGGACTTTCGCCGGAACGGTATTCCGGCAGCAGGAAGGGACCGCTTGCCAGAAGCGCCAGCATGATCGGCACGTTGACCAGAAACACCGAGCCCCAGTGAAAGAAATGGAGCAGCACCCCACCGATCAGCGGGCCGACAAGGCCGCCGAGCGCAAAGGCCGTGCCCCACACGCCGATCGCGCGGTTGCGTTCGCTCTCGTCGCGAAACATGTTCATGATCAAGGACAGCGTCGAGGGCGCGACCGTGGCGCCGGCAATGCCCAGCAGCGCGCGAGCGAAGATCAGCATGCCCGCCGTCTGCGCCATGGCGGCGAAAATCGAGGTTATGGCGAAGGCGGCCGCGCCGATCAGAAGCAGCTTGCGCCGGCCGATCCGGTCGCCGAGCGCGCCCATGGTCACCAGGAAGCCCGCCACCATGAAGCCGTAGATATCGTTCATCCACAGAAGCTGCGGCGCGGACGGCTCCAGCTCACGCACGATCGAGGGGATGGCGAGGAACAGCACCGAAAGGTCCATGGAATAGACCAGACAGGCGACAGAGAGGACCACGAGGCCCACCCATTCGCGGCGGGTCGCCTTGACGGTTTCGGTCATGGGGTATGCTCCGGATTCGGCACAAGTTTGCGAAGTATGCGTTATCGCAAAACGCGGACGCATCCCAGCATTTTGCGATTCGCGCAGCCAATTAGGAGCCGATTTCACGCGATCGGCTGCAATGAAAAATGCGCCGGTCGTCCGGCGCATTTGAGGTCGGAATGGCGTTGGTCCTCAGCGTTTCATGGAGACGAGGCAGAAGAACGCGCCCTGCGGATCCAGAAACTGGGCGACGACCGCGCCGTCCGGAACGTCCATCGGACCGTTGAGCAGCTGCCCGCCGCCGGCCTTCACCCGCTCGATCGCGGCATTGAGGCCATCGACCTGGAAATAGTAGCTCCAGGCCGGCGTGGGCATGCCGTCGGGCATCCGCATCATGCCGCCGAGATCGTCGCCATCGCCGGCGAAGAGGTGGTATTTGCCCATCGGCCCCATATCGACCTCCTGCGACGGCTTCCAGCCGAACATCTTGCCGTAGAAGGTGACGGCGGCTTGAGGGTCGCTTGTGTAGAGCTCGCGCCACGCCGCAGAGCCGGGCGTGCCGCGCGGCGGAAACTCCGGCATGCCGCCTTCCGGCGGGATCGGCGTGAAGACGCTGATTGCCGCGCCCTGCGGATCGGTTACCACCGCGAACCGGCCGACCCCCTGAATGTCATGCGGCTCCATCAGCACCGTGCCGCCCGCGGCCTTGAACTCGGCGGCCTTGGCGTCGACATCCTCGACATGGACATAGCCCATCCAGTGCGGCGGGATGTCCTGCGCGCACATGTCCTCGGTCAGTTCCATCAGACCGCAGACATGGCTCTCATAGCCTTCGATGCCGAGCAGCGTGTAGGCCACATCGGGATGGCCGGCATCCTGCGCCTTCCAGCCGATGACATCCTGATAGAAGGCCTTCGCGGCCTCGGCATCCGTGGTCATCAGATCGTACCAGATAAATTCGCTCGCCATGCATTGCTCTCCCTGTTGCCGGAAACCGGTGCTGTGTGGTCTGTTTTTAAGTTGATATCAACCTATAATCTCTCGGTCAAGCCTGTAGCGGCATTGGGACCGTAGCGGTCGATCATGACAATAGCAGGACTGGAGGCGAACGGCCTCAACCGGCATTGCCAACTCTCGAGCCCCGCGCTAGATTTTCTTATAGCGGACCTTCGCGCCGATGGCGTCGTGCGCAGGGGAAGGCCGCAATCACCATGATGGTCCTGCACGCCCGGACGTTTGAGCGTTTTGACGAACGCTTCGAACCGGGCAGGGGTAGTCCGTCCGGTTCAGCGGATGAGGATTGACCCATGAACGGACTGGCCTCGCGCCCCGAGAATTTCGTTTGCGAGAATGGCGAGAAGGCGCCGCTGCCCTTCAGCCAGGCGGAATATGACCGCCGTCTTGCGCTTCTGCGCGCAACGATGGAGGCACGCGGCGTCACCGCCGTGCTGTTCACCTCGATGCACAACATCGCCTATTATTCCGGCTTTCTCTACTGCGCCTTCGGCCGTCCCTTCGGCTGCGTGGTGACCGCCGAGCGCTGCACCACGATCTCGGCCAATATCGATGCCGGCCAGCCCTGGCGGCGCAGCCATGGCGACAACATCATCTATACCGACTGGAAGCGCGACAATTTCTGGCGCACGGCGGCCGGTCTTCTCAAGGGTCATGCCCGGATCGGCATCGAGGGCGAGCACATCACGCTCGCCGCCCGCTCGGCGCTTGAAACCGCGATCGGCGCAGCGGAAATCGTCGATATCGCGGCCGATGTCATGGCGCTGCGCATGATCAAGTCCGCCGAGGAGATCGCGTTGATCCGCGTGGGCGCGCGGATCGCCGATATCGGCGGCGCGGCGATCCGGAATGCGATCCGTAAGGGCGCGCGCGAGATCGATATCGCCATGGCGGGGCGCGACGCGATGGAGCTTGCCATCGCCGAGGCCTTTCCGCATGCCGAATATCGCGACAGCTGGGTCTGGTTCCAGTCGGGGCTGAACAC
>NZ_DEPM01000307.1:0-5011 GCF_002358775.1 Martelella sp. UBA3392 | reverse complement strand
GGCGATCCTGTTACGCATTCCCGGAACGCCGCTTGCCGCCGCGACCCTTTTCGACGGCTATCCGCTGGCGCAGAAGGGGCGCGCTGCGGATGCCATCGGCATCGCGATATCCGCCTCCGCGCTCGGCGGGCTGTTTGGCGGTCTCGTGCTGATCCTGGCGGCGCCGGTTCTCGCAGACTTCGCCTCGAACTTCTCACCGCCGGAATATGCGATGCTGGCGCTGACAGGCCTGATCGCGATCGCGGTCGTTTCCGAGGGTTCGCTGCTCAAAGGTTTGATGACAGGCTGTCTCGGCCTCCTGATCGCCACCATCGGCACGGATGAATTCTCGACCGGCTTCCGCTTCACCTTCGGCAGTTTCGAGATGTTGAACGGCTTTCACATCGTTGCGATCGTCGTCGGCATTTTCGCCATCTCCGAAATGGCGCATCAGGTTCAGGGCAATGACCTCAATCAGAAATCCGACGTCAAGATCGTCAGGCCCGGTTTCAGAACCCTCCTGATCACGCTCCGGCACTGGAAGAACCTGCTCCGTTCCTCGACCATCGGCGCGGCCTTCGGCGCGCTTCCCGGCGTCGGCGGCACGATCTCCACCTTCGCCTCCTATGCCGTCGCCAAGGCGTTTTCCAAGCCGGAGGACGGCTATGGCGAAGGCGCGGAGGGCGGCATCGTCGCCACCGAAAGCGCCAATAACGCGACGGTCGGCGGCGCGATGGTGCCGACCATGGCGCTCGGCATTCCAGGCGAGGCCTCGTCCGCCGTGCTGATCGGCGCGATGCTGATCCTGGGCTTCTTTCCCGGACCGGCGCTTTTCGAACAGCAGCCGGAAATCGTCGGCGGCGTGTTCCTCGTCTATCTGTTTTCTAATGTCTCGCTGCTGATCGTCGGCATTCTGGCAACGCCTGCCTTCGTCTGGGTGCTGCGGCTGAAGAAAAGCTATCTGATCCCGATCGTGCTGCTGCTCTGCGCCATCGGCACATTCGCCCTGCAGAGCTCCGTCTTCGACCTGTGGGTGATGATGGGTTTCGGCATCCTCGGCCTGCTGCTGCGCAATGCCGGCTATCCGCTGGCGCCGCTGGTGATCGGCGTGATTCTCGGTCCGCTTCTGGAAAACAATCTCCGCCGCGCGCTGCTGATTTCCCGCGAAGGCTACTGGATCTTTCTCGACCGGCCGGTTTCGGCGGTGCTTGTGGTCGTCAATATCATGCTCATCGCTGGTGCGATCTATTGGACGGTGCGTCGAAGGAGAGGCGTTCAAGCTGCGGAAAAGCCAGCGGGCTGAGCCGCGTCGCCTTACGAGGCATGGCGTCGCCATCCTGTCTCCGGCGCCTTTCGGTTATCTGGATGAAACCTCACCCTTGTTAATACGATCTAGCCACGCCGCCATGGATACCAGCGAGAGGCGGCTGGCCTCACAAAAATCGAGCGCGCGCAAATAGCCATGGATCAGCCCTTTTCCCTTCTCCAGCCTCACCGCGACGCCGGCCTTGCCGAGCGCCTCGGCATAGGCGCGGCCGCTGTCGCGCAGCGGGTCGTGCTCGGCGACCGCGATATAGGCCGGCGGCAGGCCGGCGTAGGTTTCAGCCAGAAGCGGAGCATAGCGCGGCGACTTTCGTTCTTCGACGTTCGGGCAATACATCGCCTCGACGCTGCCATCCATCCGGATCATCGGGCCATTCGTGTTTTCGCGATAGCACGGGCGCGAGGCGTCGAAGTCGCAGGCAGGATAGATCAGAAGCTGGCCAGTCAGCGTGACCGCGCTGCCGCGCAGACCAAGCGCCAAGGTGGCGATCGCGGCGGGAAACGGCTCTTCCGGAGCAAGCGCGTAATCGATGCTGATCACGGTTTGCCGGTTACAGGTTGCAATGCGGGCCGCGATGTCCCAATCGCTTTCCGGACTGCCCTGCGTCCACCCGCCGCCATGCATGAAGATCAGGCAGGGTTGCATGCCGCCGGACGTGTGCCGGAACACGCGGACCCGCACCGGGCCCGCAACGCTTTCGATCCAGTGTTCGTCGCCCGTGTCGTCCTCGGCGGGCGTCGGGAGTCTCATGGCATGGGTGATGACCTCAAACCGCTTGCGCCGGTCAGCAGGCGTCGCTCCCGGCTTCAGCACGGACCATTTTTCGGCCCAAAGCGTCAGGAACGGTTGCAGTTGCGGATCGATCATGGGCGTATCCCCGAAGGTTGGCTGTCGCGGCTTCAACACGTGATTTCGGCCTTTCCCCGATCTACGTTCGGAATGTGGCCTGAATGAAATTTATATTCTATAATATTGACTTAATGAAATAAAAAAATCCCTCTTCGATCCTGGAACATCCTCACTACAATCTGCAATTAATGCGCCTCAGGGCGCGGGAGGCTCACGCATGGCGTCTATCGGTATTGGCCTGATCGGAACCGGTTATATGGGGAAATGCCACGCCCTGGCATGGAATGCCGTCGGCCCGACCTTCGGCGATGGCCCGCCGGTCCGGCTCGTGCATCTGGCCGAGGTCGACCAGCAGCTTGCGCGCGACAAGGCCCGCTCGTTCGGCTTCGAGAAGGCGACGGGGAACTGGCGTGACCTGATCGCGGATCCGGCTGTGGACGTGATCTCAATTGCCGCGCCGAACGCATTCCATCCGGAAATGGCGATCGAGGCGCTCCACGCCGGCAAGCACATCTGGTGCGAAAAGCCGATGGCGCCGAAATTTAAGGATGCGCTGAGGATGCGCGAAGCCGCCCGCAGTGCCGGGCGCGCCGCGGTCCTCGGCTACAACTATATCCAGAACCCGATGATCCGGGAGATCGCGAACCTTCTCGATGAGGGCGCCATCGGGGAGGTCAACCACATCCGCATCGAGATGGACGAGGATTTCATGGCCGATCCGGACCAGTTCTTCTACTGGAAGAGCGAGGCAAGTTCCGGCTATGGCGCGCTCGACGATTTCGCGGTGCATCCGCTGTCGCTGATCCGGGTGCTGTTCGGGCGGCTTGCAAGCGTCACCACCGACATGGCGAAACCCTATGCCGAGCGTCCGCTGAAGACCGGCGGAAAGCGTGCCGTCGAAACCCATGATATCGCCAGCGTGCTGTTTCGCATGGAAAGCGGCGCTTCCGGCGTGCTGATGGCCAATCGCGTCGCCTGGGGCCGGAAGGGCCGGATCGCGATCCAGATCTTCGGCTCTGCCGGTTCGATCGCCTATGATCAGGAGCGGATGAACGAGGTTGAGCTCTACCGCGCCAATGGCCCGGCCCGGCAGGCCGGCTATACGCGCATTCTCGCCGGCCCGGCGCACCCGCCGTATGACCGCTTCATTCCCGCGCCGGGGCATGGTCTCGGCTTCAACGACCTTAAGGTCATCGAGTGCCATCACCTGATCGCCGCCATCGAAGGACGGGACGCGCATGTGATCGATTTCGAAAAGGGTGTCGAGATCGAACGCGCGGTCCACGCCATGGCCGCAGCCAATAAGCGGCGCGGCTGGGTGGACATCGACTATGGCTGAAGGATTTCGCCAAGGCTGTTCAAGAGAAGTCCGACGGGCGTCTGGAGATCGAGATCTTCGAAGCCGGGTCCAAGTACAAGGACAGCGAGGCGGCCGTGGCGGTGGAGCAGGGCGCAATCGACATTGCGATCCCGCAGTACCAACTGATCTCCCGTTTCGTGCCGGAAAGCGACTTTGAACAGTTGCCGATGCTTTACGGCATGGGTCGCGAAGAGATCTAGGCGATCGTGGCTGGATCGGGTCATCAAGGCGTCCGCTTCGTCCCTTGTCTGAACGTTGGCCCACCGGAACCGGCCTGGCATGCGTCGGAATGCTGGCATGCGGTTTCACGGCCCGGACCCAATCGCCGAAGATAGCCGTCAATAAGGGGTGTGGTTTATGTTCGAAGCGAATGGCGATAAGCGCACGCATCCTGTAATCTGGGCGCCATAGATTCGCAAACCCCCAACCATGCGCCCACGCGCTCGGCCTCTTTGCCGGGCTGGTCGCGGCCGCGCAGTTCTGACATCACCGAGGCGGATGCGGCGTTTTATGCCGGCATCGCCCTGAAAGCGCTGGATGACATCGTTCGGACGGAGCCGGTCTGGCCGGCTGCGGGCACGCCCGCCAGGCGCTGAAATGCGCCGGTTCCGCGGTTCGCCTGCAAGGGCGTGGCGAGGGTGAGGCAGCGCTTCGCGATGCCGTCCTGCTGCGGGCGGCGGGCGACGATCCGGGGCCGGCGGGCAGCGTTGTCCTCGCCTATCAGCGGCTCGCCACGCGAAGGCCGGCCATGTCCGCGCGGCATGTGGCAGAGCTTGCCGCACTGCTCGGACTTGGCGCCGGTGACGACGTCGTTGCCGTTGCGGATATCGCGGAGAACGCGCTCCGTTCCAGCCGTGCGGTTCCGTTCGCGGTGGCGGAACTCGTCGCCGGCGTTCTGGCTGTCCGCCCGGATTGTGAGCCGTTCGCCTGGGCGATGGCCGATATGCTGATCGCCGCAAGGCTCAAATGGGACCGGCCCGTGCCGCTGATGATGGCGTAGCGCTTCAGCCCCGCCTTCAGGACCATCGGTGGCAGGGGACGCGTGAGGGCGGGGGAGGCGGGCTTTCCTCGCGCGGTCTGCCTCGCGCTTGCGGAGGGCGCGGCTGCTGCGATTCGATCGGCAGAGGCGGTGGCGCGGCGTGCCGACATCCTGGTCGGCGTCGCGCCGAAGGTCAGGACCAGGGGAGCCCGGCCCGTCATCGAAAGGCTGCTCTCGGAAGACGCCATGCCGGCAAGTGCGCCGGACAGCAATCTGTCGCGCTGGGCTGTGGTCGATCCGCCAAAGAGCGTTCGGTCTGGCAACAGATAACTGGCCAGGACTTGGCGTTGATGCAGCTTTGCTCTCTCGTTCCCCGCGCTTGCGTGCCGCCGAAATCGGGATCAGTTCCGATACTCGCCGTTGTACTGTCCTACGGGCCTGAGCAGACAGGCCCTCTGCAAGGCAGACTTCCCGGATTCGCCGTAATAGTGCAGCAATCAACTCTGTTGGATGACTTTCT
>NZ_DEPM01000290.1:0-12563 GCF_002358775.1 Martelella sp. UBA3392 | reverse complement strand
CTCGCCATGGCCGGGGCGTTGTGCATTCTGATTGCCGCTCTCTTCATTCTCCTGGCCCGCCGAAGCGGCGGGCGGCAGGAAAAGGGCCTCGAACGCGAGTTGCAGCAACTGGTGCAGGCCCAGAGCGAGATGCAGGGCCGCATGGCGACGATGGCGGAACTGTTCGGCAGCCGCCAGTCGGAGCTGAATGCCGCGCTCGGATCCCGCCTGGACGGGCTTTCGCAGCGGATCGGCACCACGCTGCACCAGCAGCACCAGACCACCCACGAGAACCTCAGACGCCTGCAGGAACGTCTCGCCGTCATCGACGCGGCGCAAAACAACATCCAGTCGCTGGCCAAGGACGTGGTCGGCCTGCAGGCAATCCTTTCCAACAAGCAGACCCGCGGCGCTTTCGGTCAGGGGCGGATGGAGGCGATCATCGCCGATGCCCTGCCTGCCGGCAGCTACCGGTTCCAGGCGACGCTGTCGAACGGAACCCGCCCGGACTGCGTGGTCGACATGCCGAATGGCGCGCCGCCCCTGATCATCGACGCCAAGTTCCCGCTCGAATCCTGGAACGCGATGCGCGCGGCGGAAAGCGACGAGGCAGCGCGCGCCGCCAGCCAGCGTTTCCGCCGCGATCTCGAGACTCATCTCCGCGATATTGCCGGCAAATATCTGCTGCCCGGAGAAACCCAGGACACGGCCTTCCTGTTCGTGCCCTCCGAATCGATTTTCGCCGATATCCACGAGCATTACGAGGCGGTCGTCCAGCGCGCCCATGCCATGCGCGTGGTGATCGTCTCACCGACGCTGCTGCTGTTGTCGATCCAGGTCGTGCAGGCGGTGATGAAGGACCAGCGGATGCGCGAACAGGCGCATCTGATACAGGGTGAGGTTGCCAATCTGCTGGCGGACCTGACGCGCCTCAACGAGCGCGTGGCAAAGCTGGAAAACCATTTCAACCAGGCCCGCCAGGATGTCGAGACGATCCGGATATCGACGGGCAAGATCGCCCGGCGCGGCGAACGGATCGCGACGCTGGAATTCGAGACCGGTCGAAAGGAGGCAGAGCCGTCCTCCACCCTTGATGAGGGACAGCAGGGGCTAGGCCGCATGAAACTGCGCGTCGTCGACGAGGACTGATTGCCATCGCCGCTTGCGCGCAATAAAAGCGCAAGGGAATGCATTGGCGGCCGGTTTCGCGATCGGCTGACTGGATGCGATGTTTGAGTGTGCTGGATCGGCGGGGCGTGGAAGACGGTCTCGCCTTCCGGCGGAAGTCTTCGCGTTGACCAGGCGAGGCTGACGGGAGTACTGCCATGATCACAGTTTTCGGTTCCATCAATATGGATCTCATCGCCACCACGCCGCGCCTGCCGAAGCCAGGCGAAACCGTGGCCGGCACCTCCTTTGCCACCGCCCAGGGCGGAAAGGGCGCAAACCAAGCGCTTGCCGCGCGCCGCGCCGGCTCCGCTGTCGCCATGGCAGGGGCTGTCGGCAATGACGAGTTCGCATCCGCCGCAACCGCCCTTCTTGCCGAGGCCGGCGTCGACCTTTCAGCCGTGAAAACCACCAATGGCCCCACCGGCACGGCGATGATCCTTGTCGGCGGCGACGGCGAAAACGTGATCGTCATCAATGCCGCGGCCAATGGCGAAGTCACCGAGGCAGATGCCGAGGCTGTCGTGGCGGGAATGGCGGCAGACGACATATTGGTGCTGCAGCTGGAAATTCCAGCCAATGCCATCCGCAAAGCGCTCAAGAGCGCCCGCGAGAAAGGCATCCGTACGATCCTCAACACCGCGCCGCTGACGCCGGAAGCGGCCGAGCTTGGCGCGCTCGCCGATATCGTGATTGCCAACGAAACCGAATTCGAGCGGCTTGTCGGGGCCGAAGAACTCGGCAGCGAAGGGCGGATCGCCATGCTAAAAACCCGCCATGACGAAACCGGCCAGACCATCGTCATCACGCTCGGGGCCGAGGGCGTGGTTGCCATGCATGAGGGCGACTTCCACCGCATCGACGCTCTGAAGATCGACCCGGTTGATACCGTCGGCGCCGGCGACACCTTCTGCGGCTATTTCGCAAGCGGGCTCGATCAGGGGCTGCCCTTCGCAAAGGCCGCGCACCGCGCCGCCGTCGCAGGCGCGCTCGCCTGCCTCAAGCCCGGCGCCCAGCCTTCGATCCCGGAAAAAGAAGCGGTCGACGCACGGGTCTGAAACCATCGGCTCCTGGCATTACCCATCCATTTCCCGGAGATCATCGGGTGGTTCAGACCAACCTCCCGATGATCCAGCCAAGCAAGGCTTTTGACCTTGTCGGGCGGCGGAAATGCAAGTCCACATTCGTCTTTCAGGTAGACGCCCGACGCCAGCGCCCTATTTCAGAGGTGGTTGCGCCTGTCGTGCGCTGCCCTCCCGCGTGGCCGCAAGAGCCCGGATATTCGGGCGCGCGCCCCAATTGTTAAATTTTTTACTTTTCTTTTGGTCCATTTTGCGAGATGACGCGTTATTGCCCTATCCAGACGCGCCAAGGTGCCGGCTCGTCCGGCAGTCTGGAAAAAGGGGGTGCGCCCCGCGCCCCGGCACATCATCCCCCGATGTGCCGGGGTTTTTCGTGTCGGGGTGACGCATAACGGCCGGAGCGGCAGGGCTATAACGCCCTGCCTTTCTCGCGGACAATCAGGCCTTGTTCTTGTTGTAGACGTCGAAGACGACGGCGGCGAGCAGCACCAGGCCCTTGATCACCTGCTGGTAATCGATGCCGATGCCCATGATCGACATGCCGTTGTTCATGATGCCCATGATGAAGGCGCCGACCACCGCGCCGACGATCTTGCCGACGCCGCCCGACATCGACGCGCCGCCGATGAACACCGCCGCGATCACATCAAGCTCGAAACCGTTGCCGGCCTTGGGCGTGGCGATGTTGAGGCGGGCGGCAAACACCAGACCGGCGAGAGCGGCCAGCATGCCCATGTTCACGAACACGATGAAATTCAGCCGCTTGGTGTTGATGCCTGAAAGGGCGGCCGCCTTCTCGTTGCCGCCGATCGCATAGACCCTGCGTCCGAAGGTCGTGCTTTCGGTGATGAAGGTGTAGATCACCGTCAGGATCGCCATCGAGATCAGCACATTCGGCAGGCCGCGGAACGAGGCGAGCTTCCACGACACGAACACCAGCACGCCGGCGACGATGATGTTTCGGCCCAGGAAGAAGGACAGCGGCTCATCCTCGATGCCATAGGCGACGTTGCGCGCCCGTGACCGCCAGGCGAGATAGACGATCGCGGCGGCGGCGATGATGCCGGCCACAAGCGCCGTCATGTTGGGCCGGCCGACGCCGAAGAGATCCGGCACGAAGCCGGTCGACAGCAGCTGGAAGGAACCCGGGAACGGGCCCACCGACTGGCCGTTGAGAATCCAGAGCGACAACCCGCGGAAGATCAGCATGCCGGCGAGCGTGACGATGAAGGACGGGATGCGCCAATAGGCGACCCAATATCCCTGCCACGCCCCAATCAGCATGCCGGCGAAAATGCAGGCAAAAAAGGCGACGATGACCGGCACCTGCCAGTGGACGATCATCACCGCGGCCAGCGCGCCGATGAAGCCCACGATCGAGCCCACCGAAAGATCGATATGCCCGGCCACGATGATCATCAGCATGCCGAGCGCCATGATGATCACATAGGAATTCTGCAGGAACAGGTTGGTGATGTTGACCGGTCGCATCAGCACGCCGTCGGTGACGACCTGGAAAAACGCGATGATGACGATCAGGGCCAGCAGGATGCCGTAATCGCGCATCCTGAGTGTCAGATAGGAGCGGATCGAGGGCTTGTGTTCGTCCGCCGTGGTTTCCTCGGGTGTATTCATCGCTTTCTCATTTCCTGACAATGAAGGACATGATGCGTTCCTGGCTCGCCTCTTCAGCGCTCAGTTCGCCCACCAATGCCCCCTCGTTCATGATGTAGATGCGGTCGCACATGCCGAGCAGCTCCGGCATTTCCGACGAGATCATCACGACGCCCCGGCCTTCTGCGGCGAGTTCGTTCATGAGCGTATAGATCTCGTATTTGGCGCCGACATCGATTCCGCGCGTCGGCTCGTCCAGGATCAGCACGTCGGGCTGGGTGAACAGCCATTTCGACAGCACCACCTTCTGCTGGTTGCCGCCCGAAAGATTGACCACGCGCTGGGCGACCGTCGGCGTGCGGATATTCATGGCCTTGCGGTAATGCTCGGATGTCTTGGTCTCCTCGGCGGAGTTCAGCACCCCGTATCGGGATACCCCGCCAAGATGGGCGAGCGTCACATTGCGGGTGATCGGTTCGTCCAGGATCAGCCCGAGGCCTTTCCGGTCCTCCGTCACATAGGCAAGCCCCGCATGGATGGCCTTCGGCACGGTGGAGACGTCCACCTTCTCGCCGCCGAGCCAGACCTCACCGGAGATATTGCGGCCATAGCTGTGGCCGAAAATGCTCATGGCGAGCTCTGTGCGCCCTGCCCCCATCACGCCGGCAATGCCGACGATTTCACCGGCGCGCACGTTGAAGGCGACATTCTTGATCACCTTGCGGTCGGCCTGTTCGGGGTGCCAGACATTCCAGTCCTTCACCGCCATCAGCTCCTCGCCAACCTTATGTTCACGGCCAGGATAGCGGTTCTCCATGGTCCGGCCGACCATGGCCTGGATGATCCGGGCCTCGCTCACGTCCTCGGCGGCGCAATCGATATCGGCGACCGAGGAGCCGTCGCGCAGCACCGTTATGTTGTCGGCGACCTGTTCGACCTCGTTCAGCTTGTGCGAGATCAGGATCGAGGTGATGCCCTGCTGCTTCAGCTCGAGCAACAGTTTGAGAAGTTTGGCGCTGTCGGATTCCGATAGCGCCGCGGTTGGCTCATCCAGGATAAGCAGCCGGACATCCTTGGACAGCGCCTTGGCGATTTCGACGAGCTGTTGCTTACCGACGCCGATCTTTTCCACCAGCGTTGCCGGCGGGTCCTTGAGGCCAACCTTTCTGAGCAGCTTTTCGGTGCGATCGAAGGTCTCCGGCCAGTCGATCACGCCGGCCCGCGAAACCTCGTTTCCGAGAAAGATATTCTCCGCAATCGACAATTGCGGCACCAGCGCCAGCTCCTGGTGAATGATGATGACGCCCTTCTTTTCGCTGTCGGCAATGCCGGAAAAGGTCGCCAGTTCACCGGCATAGTAGATTTCGCCCTCATAGGAGCCGTGGGGATAGACCCCGGAAAGCACTTTCATCAGCGTGGATTTGCCCGCGCCGTTCTCGCCGACCAGCGCGTGGATCTCCCCTTCCTCGACCTTCAGATCGACGTCGCTCAACGCCTTCACGCCGGGAAAGGTCTTCGTGATCTTTCGCATTTCGAGCAATGTTGTCATGACACCTGTCACCGTTTGGCACCGGATCGCGCGTCGAGCGCCACCCATTCCTTCGACGCCTTACCGACAAGCCCCTGGGGCTCGCGTGCGTCAGCCCGCCGCCGGAAATGCCGGCGACGGGCCCATTGAACTGGCCTCAGACGATCAATTCTCGATCTGCTGCATGGTGTAGTAGCCGCTGTCATCGACCAGGATCTGCTTCCAGTTGTCCTGGGTCACGATCACCGGCTCCAGCAGGTAGGACGGCACGTCCTTCTCGCCGTTATTGTAAGTGCTGGTGTCGTTGACTTCAGGTTCCTTGCCCTCGCCGATCGCCTCCACCATGCCGACGGTGACGCCGGCAAGCTTGCGGGTATCCTTGAAGATCGAGGAATACTGGTCGCCGTCGATGATCGCCTTGACGTTCGGCAGGTTGGAATCCTGGCCGGTGATGATCGGCATCTTCATGTCGCCGGAGCCATAGCCGATGCCCTTCAGCGACGAGATCGAGCCCATGGCAAGGTCATCGTTGGAGGCATAGACGCCGTGCAGCGGCTTGTCGGTGTAATAGGCCGAAAGCAGGTTATCCATGCGCGCCTGGGCGGCGGCGTTCGACCAGTTCAGCGTGCCGATCTTGTCCATGCCCATCTGGCCCGACGGGATGACGATATCGCCGGAATCGATCAGCGGCTGGAGCACGGACATTGCGCCATTATAGAAGAAATAGGCGTTGTTATCGTCCGGGGACCCGCCGAAGAGCTCGACATTCCAGGGTTTCACATCGGGGAAGCGCTCCTTCAAACCCTCCACCAGGCTGTTGCCCTGCAGCACGCCGACCTTGTAGTTGTCGAAGGTCGCGTAATAGTCGACATCGGGCGTGTTGAGGATCAGCCGGTCATAGGCGATCACCGGAATGCCGGCGGCGCCGGCATTGGCGAGCGGACCGGTGAGCGAGCCGCCATCGATCGCCGCGACCACCAGAACGGTGACGCCCTTGGTGATCATGTTTTCGATCTGCGACAATTGCTGGGGAATTTCGTTCTCGGCATATTGCAGGTCGGTCTTGTAGCCGGCAGCCTCGAACTGCTCGACCATGGACGCGCCGTCCTTGTTCCAGCGGTCAAGGCCCTTGGTCGGCATGGCGATGCCGACATAGCCCTTGTCGGCGGCGAGCGCCGGCGCGGCAATAGCCATTGCCGCGACAGAGGCGGCTGCGAAAATGGAGATAATCTTTCTCATGTCTCTCTCCCGTTGAAGGCCGGTATGGCCCGTCTCATGAATGCGCCTCCGCTGTCGCGGAGGGATTTCGGCCCCAGGCCGGCAGTCGCCAGCGATATTTGAGGCACGTAAGTCAAAAAGGAACGAAGAAAACTCCTTCGCACCGGAAAGGGCGGGCGCCGCAACGCCCGCCCTTGTGGTGATTACTTGAGCTGGTCAAGGGTATAGTAGCCGCTCTGGTCGACCAGGATTTCCTCCCAGTTGGAGGCGTCGATCGAGACCGGCGACAGCAGATAGGACGGGACCACCTTGACGCCGTTGTCATAGGTCTCGGTATCGTTGATTTCCGGCTCGCCGCCGGCAAGAAGGGCATCGACCATGCCGACCGTCACGCGGGCAAGCTCGCGGGTGTCCTTGAACACCGTCGAATACTGCTCATCGGCGATGATCGACTTGACCGAGGGGATTTCGGCATCCTGGCCGGTCACGATCGGCATCTGCTGGTCGCCGGTGCCATAGCCCACGCCCTTCAGCGAGGACAGGATGCCGATCGACAGGCCGTCATAGGGCGACAACACGCCGTTGACCTGCTTGTCGGTGTAGTTGGCCGACAGAAGGTTGTCCATCCGGGCCTGGGCTTCCGCGCCGTCCCAGCGCAGCGTGCCGACCTGGTTCATGCCCATCTGGCCCGACGGGATCACGATATCGCCGGAGTCGATCAGCGGCTGCAGCACCGACATCGCGCCGTCATAGAAGAAATAGGCATTGTTATCGTCCGGCGAACCGCCGAACAGCTCGACATTCCAGGGCTTGGTGTCGGGGAAGCGCTGCTTCAGGCCATCGACCAGGCTTTCGGCCTGCAGCACGCCGACCTGGAAATTGTCGAAGGTGGCGTAATAGTCGACATCCGGGCTTTCCCGGATCAGCCGGTCATAAGCAACCACCGGAATGCCCGAGGCGGCGGCATTCGCCAGCGCGTTGGAAAGCGTGGTGCCGTCGATCGAGGCGATCACCAGCGCATCGACGCCCTTGGTGATCATGTTTTCGATCTGGGACAGCTGGTTGGGAATATTGTCCTCTGCATATTGCAGATCGGTGGCGTAGCCCGCCTCCTGGAACTGCTCGACCATGGACTGCCCGTCCGAAATCCAGCGCGCCGAGGATTTGGTCGGCATCGCGATCCCGATCGTGCCCTTGTCCTGCGCAAAGCTCGGCGCGGCAAACGACGCAACCGTCACTGCCGCAACGGCAAATGCGGAAACTAACAATTTCATAGCTCTCTCCCAATTCGCGAATATCTGTTCGCTCCGCGCCTCGGCCGGCGTGCCGGCGCTCAGGTCCTCCCCTTCGCAACCCGTGCGGTTGCAAAACGCAGATCGCGCCGCAAGGGTGTTATCAGAACGACGCCGGTGTCAAATTGAGATCAACGAAGCTGATATACCAATTCTGCTATATTTGCGGTCGGCACTTTATCTAAGCCGTTGAATTTTCAGCCCACCCCGCTGCGCGATCGCGGGACGGGCGCGGAGACGCCTTATCCTTTGGTCTAACAGACGCGGACACCAGCCCCTCCCTCCCCCGCGCAACCTCGATCGGCATCGTTTTTGACGCCACGTTATTTTTGCGATTGATGCCGCCCGCAAGCTGGGTTAAACAGTCCGCGCAGGCGGCCAACGCCTGCCCGAAGCGCCCGTAGCTCAGCTGGATAGAGTGTTGGATTCCGATTCCAAAGGTCACAGGTTCGAATCCTGTCGGGCGCGCCAAATTCTCCTAAGTAAGATTTCTGGCGGACTGATTTCCGCCGATTGCCCGATATTACCGCTTCTACCCTGTAGCCGCCGGCTTTAGGAAAGCCGGCCGCGCTCTCCCAGGAAATCCAGCAGCGCCCGCACTCGCGAAGGGAGCGGGCCGCCCTGACCGATATGGATCGCGTGGAAGGCTTCGCGGTCGCCGGGGTTCAGGGGTTCAAGCACCGGCACAAGGCGGCCAGCGGTGATGTCGTCGCGCACCGTGAAAGCGGCAAGGCGCGCAAGACCCGCACCACCGAGCGCAAGCCGCCGCAGGCCTTCTCCATCACTCGCTTGAACCCGTCCCACGACCGGCACGACGACGACATCGCCATTCGTCTTCATCGGCCAGCCGTCGACGGTGCGGACATAGCCGAAACCAAGACGGTTGTGGCGATCAAGATCCTCGACCGTTTGCGGCGTGCCGCAACGGGCAAGGTAAGCGGGGCTACCCACCACCATCATCGCCGTATCACCGAGCTTGCGCGCGACGAGGCTCGAACTCTTCAGTGGCCCGGCGCGAACCGCCACATCGGTTCGCTCCGCCAGCAGATCGACGATAAGATCGGTCTGGACGAGGTCGAGCGAAACGCTGGGATAGCGATACAGAAATTCCGGCAGGATCGGCGCGAGGACATGGGTCGCGTAAGAGGAGCTGGTGTTGAGGCGGATGCGCCCCACCGGCTCTTCCCCGGCACCGGCGCTGCGCTCGGCATCTGAGATGTCAGCCAGGATTCGTGTCGCACGTTCGTAAAACGCGCAACCTTCCGGCGTGAGCTGGAAGGCGCGCGTTGATCGGTTGACCAAACGGGTGCCGAGCCGGGCCTCTAGCCGAGCGACGAGCTTGCTGACGGCGGAAGGCGTCATGCGACACGCCCGCGCAGCGGCCGAGAACCCACCGCGTTCCACGACACATACGAAGACTTCCATTTCGCCGGAACGATTGATCTGGGATCTGATCACTGGTCTTTCAATTCATAAATGATGTTCCATTCGGCATACTATATCATACGGCCTTCGCGGTCTATCTTTGTCCCGAACCTTAACAGTGGGGGACAGATCATGCCGTTGGCTCTCTATGCCCTGACGGCCGGAGCCTTCGGCATCGGCGTCGCCGAATTTGTCATCATGGGCCTGCTGCTGGAGATCGGCACCGATTTCGACGTCTCGATTGCGGCGGCGGGCCTCTTGATTTCCGGCTACGCGCTCGGCGTTGTCGTGGGAGCGCCGGTGCTGACAGTGCTGACCGACCGCTGGCCCCGCAAGACCGTGTTGCTCGGCCTGATGGCGATCTTCATCGCCGGCAACGCCGCCTGTGTGCTGGCTCCCAGCTATGGCTTCCTCATGGCAGCACGGGTGCTGACCGCGCTGGCGCACGGCACCTTCTTCGGCGTCGGATCGGTGGTAGCGACCGGCCTCGTCCCAGCCGATCGCAAGGCGTCGGCGATTGCCGTGATGTTCACCGGCCTGACCGTCGCCACGATTCTCGGCGTGCCGCTCGGCACATGGATCGGCCAGCATTTCGGTTGGCGCGCGACTTTCGCGGCCGTCACCCTGGTCGGGCTTGTCGCTTTCGCAGTCATCGCGATGCTCGTCCCGGCAGATCGCGAAACGCCCGAAGGCGGGGACTGGCGTTCCGACCTCGCCGCCATTCTCCGTGCGCCTGTGTTGCTCGGTCTGGCCACGACCGTACTTGGCTATGCCGGTGTCTTCGGGGTGTTCACCTACATCGCGCCGATGCTGACGCAGATCAGCGGCTTCAGCGAGGCGGTCGTGTCGCCGATCCTGCTGGTGTTCGGCGGCGGCCTCGTCATCGGCAATCTGATCGGCGGCAGGCTTGCGGATCGCAACCTTCTCGCCACCATCTTCGGCACACTTGTCACGCTCGCCGCTGTGCTGGCGGTGATGGCGATCGGTCTTCGTTCTCCCGGGTCGGCGGTTGTGCTCACCGGCTTCCTGGGCACCGCCGGTTTCGCGACCGTGGCACCGCTCCAGATGTGGGTGCTGTCAAAGGCGGAAGGGGCCGGACAGAGCCTGGCATCGTCCTTCAACATCGCCGCTTTCAATCTCGGCAACGCCATGGGGGCCTGGGCCGGCGGCGTGGTGATCGACCACGGCCCCGGACTGGCCTTCGTACCGCTCGTTTCGGCGCTGTTTCCCGTGGCGGCAATGACCGTCGCGGTTATTGCGGTCGCGACAGACCGCCGCTCTCTCACCACCATCTGAAAGGAATATTCCATGCATTATCGCTCTCTCGGCCATTCCGGCCTCAAAGTGCCTGTCTTGAGCTTCGGCGCAGGCACATTCGGTGGCACAGGACCGCTGTTCGGCGCCTGGGGCACCACGAATGTCGAAGAAGCGCGCCGCCTGATCGACATCTGTCTCGAAGCGGGCGTCACGCTGTTCGACACGGCCGATGTCTATTCCAACGGCGCATCCGAAGAGGTTCTCGGGGCTGCCCTCAAGGGGCGGCGCGATCGCGTGCTGATCTCCACCAAGACCGGCCTGCCCATGGGCGATGGACCCAATGACGCCGGTTCGTCACGCTTCCGCCTGATCCGGGCTGTCGAGGATGCGTTGCAGCGGCTGGACACCGATTACATCGATCTCCTGCAACTGCACGCCTTCGATGCAGCGACCCCGGTGGAAGAGGTGTTGTCCACGCTTGATGTGCTCGTGCGTGACGGCAAGGTTCGCTATGTCGGCGTCTCAAACTTCTCCGGTTGGCAGATCATGAAGGCGCTTGGGCTGGCCGATCGCCATGGCTGGCCGCGCTATGTCGCCAATCAGGTCTATTACTCGTTGATCGGCCGCGACTATGAATGGGATCTGATGCCGCTCGGCGCCGAACAGGGGCTCGGCGCTCTGGTCTGGTCGCCGCTCGGCTGGGGCCGCCTGACCGGCAAGATTAAGCGTGGTACGCCGCTCCCCGAAGGCAGCCGCTTGCACGATACGGCGAGCTACGGACCGCCCGTCGAGGACGAACATTTGTTCCGAGTTGTCGATGCCCTGGAGGATGTGGCGGCGGAAGTTGGTAAGACAGTGCCGCAAGTGGCGCTTAATTGGCTAACCACGCGGCCGACCGTGTCCTCCGTCATCATTGGCGCGCGGAACGAGGCGCAGCTTCTCCAGAACCTCGGCGCGGTCGGTTGGAAACTTTCATCCGAGCAGATCGCCAAGCTGGATAAAAGCAGTGCCGTCGACGCGCCATACCCGCATTTTCCCTATCGCCGTCAGGAGGGTTTCGCGCGGCTCGATCCGCCGATCGCGGGATAGCAATCGCGGAGAGGCCCCACACGGTAGTCCTCCTCAGCTTAAAAGAGGGCTATAGCTTAGACATAGTTCTCATCTTCGCCCGGTGCGACGCGCCATTTTCTCTTTTGTTCGAATAGTTCGCCCAACGCGGTCAGCGTTCCTCAGAAATCCTCGTATTTGAAGATCACGGTCTCAAGGCCGGGCGTGATCTCGGCATAGGCGCAGGCATCATCGTCCAGTTCCGCGACCCATTGGTGGCCGATATAGGTTTCCATGTCGATCGACTGACCGGGGGCGAGACGGGCGTAGGGCTGCCGTTTGCCGTCGAAATCGATCCAGTAGAGATCGAATGGGAAATCGAGCGAGCGGTCGGCGGTGAACCGGATCTTGCGCGCCGCACCGGTGGTTTCCGTGGCGATGCCGCCAAGACAGGCTTCGACCGAGGGCACATAGACGGTCTCGTCGTCCGCGGCGGCCGGCATCGCGCCGGTGGAGGGCGATGTACCCTGTCCTTCGAGGCATTCCCGGATCTTCAGCACCGCGGCGGTGGAGCCAGAAAGGTTGAAGCGGAGCGGTTTTTCATCGTTGATCGCGACCGTCAGCGAGGCCGCCTGCATCAGGAATCCGACCTCGTCCCGGGTCAGATGGGAAACCGCGTGTCCGCCCTCGAAGCCGAACTGCGAGTCGATATCGCGGCCGTCAAAGGAAATCAGCGCGCCGTCATAGCGGTCCGCATCGCTGCGACCCGTCGGCACGACGAGTTGCCAGTTGCCCTGATAGTTTTCGAGAACCAGCGGCCCGGCGGGCTCCGCCTTCACCGCGCCGCAACCCAGAAAACCCGACATCGAATGATCGATGGCATAAACCCGCCAGCCCTTGACCTCGCCATAGGGCGCGATCGCGTGTTCCTCGCGATAATCCAGCCAGTTCGGC
>NZ_DEPM01000099.1:0-21484 GCF_002358775.1 Martelella sp. UBA3392 | reverse complement strand
CGCCGACGCGGCATATTATGTGCTCGACTACCTGGCCCATTCCTTCCCTGTGCAGCTCTACGAGCCCTTCACCGACTCCGAGGGCAATCTGTGTTCCCGCCCGGTAACTCGCGATGGCCAGCCCGTCGAAAGCCGCGAGGCCGTCGCCCGGCGCGACCGGCTGATTGAAAAGCTCGCCTCGCTGCCGCCGGTCCCCGGTGCGCTCGACCAGATCATCCAGCGTTTCGGCACCGACATGGTCGCCGAGGTCACGGGTCGCTCGCGCCGCATCGTCCGCAAGCCCGGTGCCGGCGCTACCGCTGATCGCCTCGCCGTCGAAGGCCGTGCCATTTCGGCAAACCTCGCCGAGACCCAGGCCTTCATGGATGACTTCAAGCGTATCCTGATCTTCTCGGACGCCGGGGGGACAGGGCGCTCGTACCACGCAGACCTCACCGCCAGAAACCAGCGTCTGCGCGTCCACTATCTGCTGGAGCCGGGCTGGAAGGCCGATGCGGCGATCCAGGGCCTGGGGCGCACCAACCGCACCAACCAGGCGCAGCCTCCGCTGTTCCGGCCGGTCGCCACCGACGTGAAGGCGGAAAAGCGCTTCCTCTCCACCATCGCCCGGCGGCTCGATACGCTCGGCGCGATCACCCGCGGCCAGCGCCAGACCGGCGGCCAGGGCCTGTTCCGCGCCGAGGACAATCTCGAAAGCGCCTATGCGCGCGATGCGCTGCGACGACTCTATCTGATGATCGTCGGCGGCAAGGTCGAAGGTTGCCCGCTCCAGACCTTCGAGACGTCAACCGGCCTGAAGCTCGTGGACGATACCGGCATCAAGGACGACCTGCCGCCGATTACCACCTTCCTCAACCGGCTTCTGGCGCTCACCATCAATCTGCAGAACATCCTCTTCGCGCATTTCGAGCAGATCCTCACCGCCCGGATCGAGGGCGCCATTGCCAGCGGCACCTACGATGTCGGATTGGAGACGCTGAGGGGCGAGCAGTTCACGGTCACCGACCGGCAGGGGATCCATACGCATCCCGCCACCGGCGCGGAGACCACGCTGCTCACCGTCGCGCAGCGGGAGCGCAATCATCCCGTCACGCTGGACGAGGCGCTCGAACATCTCGTTGATCCACGTGCCGCCCTGCTGGTCAACGAGCGATCAGGCCGGGCCGCCGTGTGCGTTCCGACCACCAGCGTGATCGACGACGACGGTGTCGTCGAACGCCGGGTGCGCCTGATCCGGCCGATGGAAGCCACCAAGGTGCCCGTCGCAATGATGGGGGACACCCACTGGGTCGAAACCGACCGCGAGACCTTTGCGCGCATCTGGGACACCGAAGTGGCGGCGGTCCCGGAATTTACCGACAGCACCGTGCACATCGTTTCCGGCCTTTTGCTGCCGATCTGGAAACGCCTGCCCAATGAATCGACGCGGGTCTACCGGCTGCAGACCGATGATGGCGAGCGGATCATCGGCCGCAAGGTTTCACCGGCCTGGGCCGCGAACGCGGCGACGACGGGCGCCGCCAGCCTCTCGGCGGACGACGCCTTCGTTGCGCTGACCGAGGGCCGCACGATCCTCGAACTCGCCGAAGGGCTTCAGCTTCGCCGCGCCCGCGTCATGGGCGCGAACCGCATCGAGCTCACCGGTTTCACCGACACCATGCGCGACCGCCTCAAGGCCTATGGTCTCTTCGGCGAGATCATCTCGTGGAAGTTCCGGCTGTTCGTCCCGACCGACGCGTCCGGCGCCGCAGTCCTCACAAGGTTGCTGGAGCGGTTTCCGGTCGAGCGCATCGCCCAGCGGGAGGCTGCCTGATGACCCGCGATGCTTCAAACCTTGCGCATCGTCTCGGCCGGCAGGCCGAGGCCGTGTGCCGCGAATATCTCTCCAGTGGGCGGCGCGAGGGCCGCTACTGGATGGTGGGCGACGTGCGCAACACCAAGGGCCGCTCCATGTTCGTGCGCCTGACCGGCCCCGAGTCCGGCAAGGGCGCGGCGGGAAAATGGACCGACGCCGCAACGGGCGAGCATGGCGATTTGCTCGACATCATCCGCGAAAGCTGCGGTCTGTCTGAGTTCAGGGATGTGGCCGACGAGGCCCGGCGGTTCCTCAGCCTGCCGCATCCCGAACCGGAGCTGGCATCATCGCCTGGACGCAAATCGCCCGCGCCAACGGGCTCGCCGCTCGCGGCCAAACGCCTGTTCTCGATGGCGCGGCCGATTATGGGTACACGCGCGGAAACGTATTTCCGTAGACGCGGCATTACGGCATTGCATGGAACCGGGTCGCTGCGGTTTCATCCGCGCTGCTACTACCGGCCCGACGAGCATAGCCCGACAGAGACCTGGCCGGCCCTGATCGCGTCGGTCACCGATCTCGACGGACACCAGACCGGCGCGCACAGAACCTGGCTGAATCCCGATGGGTTCAGCGAGGCGACGCTCGGCAAGGCCCCGATCGAGACGCCGCGACGGGCAATGGGCGACCTGCTCGGCCATGCGGTGCGCTTTGGCGTGGCGGGCGAGGTCATGGCAGCGGGTGAAGGCATCGAGACCATGCTGTCGCTGCGATGCATATTGCCCGAGATGCCAATGGCCGCCGCGCTCTCCGCAGCCCATCTCGCCGCTATCCTGTTCCCCGACACGCTACGCCGACTCTATATCGTGCGCGACGACGACCCGGCGGGAGATGGCGCAAGGGATACGCTGATCGAACGGGCCGATGCGCTCGGCATCGAAGCGCTGCCACTCTCGCCGATGCTGGGCGATCTCAACGAGGATCTCCGCTTGCGTGGTCTCGACGCCTTCCGGTCTTCGATCCGGGTCCAGCTCGCACCGCAGGATGTCGCCAGGTTCATGGAGTCCGTTCTGTCCGCCTGAACGGGGCAGCGGTGCGGGCTATGGCGGTGACGTCGCAGCCTTCGTCAACGGCTCCCCGTGGATGCCGGAGAGGGCCGCGCCCCGGCCTTCCTGAGAGGGCGACCGGACAGCAGGCGGCCCGGTCCGGCAATGGCTGCGGCCAACGATTTTCCCTCGGCCCTTCGGGCCTTTCCATCGCGAAACAAAATCGCCGGCCTTCACCATCCTCCGCTGCCGCTCCGGTCCTTCCGCTGCCGCTCCAGGATGCAGGCCCGGTCCGCCCGCCGTCTTGTCTGCCCATGAAGGCCGCGGCGGGCGCGGCCAACCGACAAAGGGAGCCTCCCGATGACACTCGACGACGACACCTTCGAACCCCACCACGAATCCTCGCCGACCGAACACGCACTGAACGAACTGGAACTCCACGGCTACCGCCACGACGGGCACGGCCCGGACCCTCGCCTCGTCCCGGAGGACAACGTCATCGCCGGCGCAGTCTCCGACATCTTCGACGCCCTGATCGCCACCATGGCGGATACCGCTCTCGATGGCGAACTCGACGATCTGCTCTGGTCGACCGTCAATATGTTCCACCGTGCGGCCGACCGGCTCGAACGCAAGCTCGACGACAACGAGCAGGCCCAGAAGCGCGGGCAGCGCGAACAGGACGGCTCCGAAATCAAGGCGGTCGAGCTCGAGCGCCTCATCGAGACCGGGCAAGGTCTCATCGAACGCCGCGACGGCCTGGAAGTCTTCCGCGACAGCGCTGCCGAGCACTATCTGCGCACCACCGGATCACCATGGTCTCCGCGCACCGGCTCGCAGGTGAACCACCGCGCGCTGACATCGGCGATGATCGACAGCCGGGACTTCATCGCCGAGCGCAAACGCGCCAACCGCGAGGTGCTATTGCCGGCCGGCCCGAAGGTCGCCGTCTCCGGAGGCGCCGACTACAACGATCACAATCTGATCTGGGACAAGCTCGACCAGGTGCATGCCAAACACCCGGACATGGTTCTGATGCACGGCAAATCGCCCAAAGGCGCCGAGAAGATCGCCGCCCGCTGGGCCGATCATCGCAACGTCACCCAGATGGGTTTCGCGCCGGACTGGACGAAGCACGGTCGGGCAGCACCGTTCAAGCGCAACGACCAGATGCTCGATGTCCTTCCGATCGGGGTCATGGTGTTCCCCGGCACCGGCATTCAAGAGAACCTCGCCGACAAGGCGAGGAAGCTCGGCATCCCGGTGTGGCGGTTCGAATGAGCCGCCACCAATGTTCACTCGGCGGACGGAGGGCCTTTCGGCCGCGTAGCGTGAGTATCTGCTTTTCTCGCTCAGACCGTGAACAGCATGAGGCCGAACACGCCGAACAGAAGCAGATGCAGCATGCCTTGCGTCGCCGAAGTCCTGTGCCCCATGAAGGTCAGCGTCGTCAGGCCGATGGTGAGCGCCACCAGCACCGTCTCAACCTCCGAAATGCCGAAAATGACAGTCTTGCCCGTGATCAGACCAACGAGGAGGACGGCCGAAACCGTCAGGCCGACCGTCGAGACGAATGCGCCGAGACACAGATTGATCGCGCGCTGCGCTTGATTGTCGAGGGCGGCCCTAATTGCCGTGACGGATTCCGGGGTGAAGACGATGATCGCGATCAAGACGCCGCTTAGGGCGGCGGGCGCATCGGCCTTCTCAACGCCGTAATCGATGATGATGGAGAGATCGTGCGCCAACAGCACGATCGGCAGGATCAGCGCGACGAGCGTGATCGCATGCTTCAAGGAGTTTCCCCGGCCCTCGGCGGTTGCATGGCCGCCTGCGGCTTCGCGGCGGCGGGCCTCTCTCAGCAGAATCCGCATGGAGCCTGTCTCGGGCTGCACGAAGTCGCTCCGGTATCTGCCCATCTGAAGCGTGAGAAAGGCGGCATAACCGATGAGGATCAGGATCGAGATGGCGACCGCTTGCACGGGCGTGAATGTCCCGTCCCCCGAACCCGAATAGTTCGGAAGCAGGAATGCAACGCCGACGAAGATCAGGATCATGCTGATGAAGGTGATCGCTCCGGGAGCGTTGTACTCCTGCTCTCCATACCGGATCGCACCGGTGAGAAGGCAGAGCCCGGTCACGAGGTTCATGATGATCATCATGACGGCAAGAATCGAGTCTCGCCCGATGGTCGCGGATGCGCTTGGTCCCAGCATGACGGCGGCAATAAGGACGACCTCAATCACCACGATGGACACTGTGAGGACCAGCGTACCGTAGGGTTCGCCGAGCCGGTGGGCCAACTCGTCCGCCTGATGGGCGGCACCGAACGAGGCCATAAGGATGGTCCCGAACAGCAATATGAAGCAGGACGCAGCGACCGGAACCGACATGTCCGGCTCGAGTAGCGAGTGAAGCCCGAACCTGAACGCCACCACGACGGTCCAGGCGATCACGAGCGTGGTGCCGGTGGCGCGCAGCGAAAAAATTGAAGCGGAGTTCTGCATCTTCGAGACCTCTTTAGGGGTCGTCCCCTTCGAGATCATTCATGCCCGGGTCGTCCTGAGCAATGATCGCGTGGTCCACGCGAACATACGTCTGTTAGCACTCGGAGTACGCGGCGTCCATAATTCGCCGCTGGATAGCGATGTGACCGGGAAACAGACCTTCCCACTCGCAGCTTAACCCTGAATATGATACTGTTCTGAATTGCGCCGTGGTGGTGGTGGGGGCGCGACCGTTCGAACCACATCTTACGGAGACGCCACCATGATTGTTGCTGTTCTCGGATCCATCGCCGCAATTACAGTCCTCTGCTGGTTGCTGTTCACGCTCGCCATCTACGCATTGCCCGCGCTCGGGGGCGTGGCGGCAGGCATGTGGGCCTATGAGACCGGCGCCGGCCTGCCGGGCAGCGTCCTTGTCGGACTTGTCGGCGCGGGCCTGGTGTTTGGCCTTGCGCAGTTCCTCATCCTGTTCGCCCGACCGATGTGGGTGAAACTCGCCGTGGCGCTTGCCTTCGTCGCGCCGGCTGCCATCGCTGGTTTCCACGCCACCCACGGGATCGTCAAACATCTGATGCCATCGGAAACATGGCAAATCGTCTTCTCCGTGATCGGCGCGGTGGCGGTCGGCATCACGGCGTTCGTGCGCGTGACCTCAATGGCCCCGCCCGGACCTGCCGGGCAGACCGCCGCCAGCATCTGAACACAACGGTAGGTGAATCCGGGACAGGGGCTGAGGTTTTGTGCCGCGCCCATATCGAAGGGTGAGCAATGTGCGGCGCGGTACGGGACGGATCGGCGATTTCGGTTGAGCGCCGGCACTCCCGGACGGCATGGCGTGATTTGCCCCGAAACGTGCGACCGGTGACGGACGCAGAGCGGCTTGTTTCCGCATCAGGTGGCATCGCTGGGTATGAAGCGGACTGGCCTGCAGGGCCAAAGACGATTTCCGTGCCTTCGCCGGACTTAAACCGGGGTGTTCGGTATTGCCATTCTCTCCTTGAACTATCCCTGTGAGCCGACCGCTCCAAACGGCCTCTTCAATGGGCTGATCTGGCCGAAGACCGGCTGCGCCTCGATCGCCTATGGCGCAATGGCGCCCGTCAAGTTTCTTCCCCTGGCCGCTACGCGGCCATTCCTCGCGAGGCAAGAAACCCGCCGGATCGCCATCCTCCGCTGACGCTGCGGTCGCGAGCGATGCGCCGTCGATCGCCTCCGGCCTCTCCGATCGCCATCGAGGCCGCATGGTGCGGGCTCGAAACCAGTGATCAAGGAGAACTACCATGGCAACCATCGGCACCTTCAAGAAGTCCGGCAACGAATTCACCGGCGAAATCGTCACCCTCAACGTGCAGGCCAAGAACGTCCGCATCGTTCCCGAAACCAACCAGACCAGCGAGAACGCTCCCAGCCACCGCGTCCTGGTCGGCCGCGCCGAAATCGGAGCAGCCTGGTCCAAGCAGTCGAACGAGGGCCGCGACTATCTCGGCCTCAAACTCGACGATCCGAGCTTCACCGCTCCGATCTACGCCAACCTCTTCGACGACGAGGACGGCGGCTACAGCCTCATCTGGTCCCGTCCCACCCGCCGCAACGGCGAGTGAGGCCCAACAGGTTCCCGCCCGGCTAGTCCGGGCGGGACCTTTTCTTGTGCCGACCGAATCAGATGCGCCGTCAACCGCCGATTGCCCGATTCAAAACGGTTTTTCTGCTTTCAAATCGCCCAAAGGCGACTATTATAGATGGGGTATTCGGGCACTCCCTAGCCAACAAAGTCGTGGATGTTCCTGAATTCCTCAGCGATTCAGGGGGCATCATGCGAGTTGGGTGAGTCAGCTAAAACTTCTATGATCCGGCACGATGCGACTTTCCCATTGTCGCACGATTTGATCATCCGAGTGAGCTCGCTCTTAAGTCCGAGAAGGCGTCGGATCCGCACCTCGACGGCTTCGAGCTGATCGGTGGCAATTCGGCTCACCTGCTCACAAGAGGACTCTGGCCTTTCCTGCAGAGCGAGCATCGTCTTAATAGCCGGGATGTCGAAGCCGAGATCCCTGGAATGGCGTATGAACGTCAGTCGCCGAACATCCTCTGCTTCATAGAGGCGCCGCCTGCTCTCTGTGCGGGGCGGCGGCGGGATGAGATTGATCCGCTCGTAGTAGCGGATTGTCTCGATATTGACGCCTGTCCGTTGTGACAAGGCTCCGATGGTGATCATGGCGAATTCATTCCGTAACGGTGGTTCGAGTAGGGATAACAACTGGGCGGAAGCGTCATCGGCATCCGTGCGCCGATTGCCGTTGGCCGCTGAGCGCCAACCCTCAGGGCACGTTCATTCCGACGGCGTGTGAGCGCGCAACTCCTCCAACCAGAGGCGGGCGTTGCCATCCGACGGAGCGCGCCAATCGCCGCGCGGCGACAGCGAGCCGCCAGCAGTGACTTTGGGGCCGTTCGGCGACGCCGAGCGCTTGAACTGGCTGATCGTGAAGAAGCGATAGAGGAACACCTCCATCCACGATCTGATTGTGGGCAGATCATATGCGCGACGGCGCTCTTCCGGATACTGTGGAGGCCAAGCTCCGGCGGTGGCGTCACGCCAGGCATGGAAGGCCAGGAAAGCGATCTTCGACGGCTTCAGGCCATAGCGCGTCAAATAAAACAGGGTAAAATCCTGCAGTTCATAAGGCCCAATCTTCTCCTCCGTACTTTGTAAGGCGCCGCCTTCGCCGGCCGGCACGAGTTCTGGCGAAATCACAGTGTCAAGAATGGAGAGCAACGTGCCGTTCGTTGCCTCATCGAAGGCGGCTGACTGTGCCACCCAGCGGATCAAATGCTGGATGAGTGTTTTCGGCACCGACGCGTTGACGTTGTAGTGGCTCATATGGTCGCCGACACCGTAGGTCGACCAGCCGAGCGCGATTTCGGACAGATCGCCAGTGCCAAGCACCATGGCGCCTCGCTGGTTGGCTGCACGGAACAAGATGTCCGTGCGCAGGCCCGCCTGCACGTTCTCGAACGTCACGTCGTAAACCGGCTCGCCTTGCGCGAACGGATGCTGAAGTGACGCCAGCATCTGCTGCGCCAACGGCTTGATGTCGATCTCCTCGGCGGTGACGCCGAGACTACGCATCAGCGTCCAGGCATTTGCCTTGGTGGCCTCCCCCGTCGCGAAGCCCGGCATCGTGAAGCCGAGAATGTCGGACCGGGGCCAGCCTAGCCGGTCGAACGCTTTCGCCGCCACGATCAGCGCGTGAGTGGAGTCCAGACCACCGGAGACCCCGATGCAGACGCGGCGGATGCCCGTCGCCTGAAGGCGCTTCATCAACCCCTGGACCTGGATGCTGTAGGCCTCATAACAGTCCTGGTCGAGGCGTGCCGGATCGGCTGGAGCATAGGGGAAGCGCGCGACGGCCCTGCGCAGCCCGAGGTCCGTCATCGACGGCTCGAACCGGAAGCCGATACGCCGGAACCTGTCTTCAGGCATAGCTTGTGCGATGGCCGCCTCGTTGAAGGTGCCGGTGCGCAGGCGCTCCAGTCTGAGCCTATCAACGTCGACATCGGCGATGGCCATTTGCGAGTCCTGCGGGAACCGTTCGGTCTCTGCCAGCAGCTGCCCGAGTTCATAAATGCAGGCTTGACCGTCCCAAGCGAGGTCCGTCGTCGACTCGCCCGGACCGGCCGCGGAATAGATGTATGCAGCCCAGCACCGCGCCGATTGGGTTGCGCAGAGCAGCCGGCGGGTTTCGGCCTTGCCGACAGTGATGTTGCTGGCCGAGAGGTTGGTAAGGATGAGAGCGCCAGCGAGCGCGGCAAAGTCGCTGGGCGGAGCCGGTCCCCATACGTCCTCGCACAGCTCGACGTGGAAGACGAAGCCTGGCAAATCCTCGGCCGCGAAAATCATATCCATTCCGAAGGGGACGGACTGACCAGCGATCTCGATGGTAGCGCCTTTCAAGTTTCGGCCCGAAGCGAACCAACGCTTTTCGTAGAATTCCCGATAATTCGGCAGATGTCCTTTGGGAACAACACCCAAAATGCGCCCACGATGGACGGCGACAGCGCAATTGTAGAGTCGTCCTTCCCGCACCAGCGGCGCGCCGATGAGCAGAACCGGCGAAAGCTCGCGGCTCGCGGCCGCGACTTCCTCGATCGCTTGTTCCACCCGCTGCAGCAACGCGGCTTGGCCGAGAAGATCGTCAATCGCGTAACCGCAGAGGCCCAATTCCGGGAACACCATCAGCGCAACACCCTGGCGCGCACCGTCGCGGGCGAGCGCGAGCGTCTCAGCGACATTGTAGCTGGGATCGGCGACTTCGCATTTCGGTGTACAGGCAGCCACGCGAACGAAACCCTGCTGATAAATCGAATAGAAGCTCATCCGCCGGTCTCATCTCGTGTTCTTGCGGTGCCCGATCTCGGCACCAAGTGGCCGTGACCGCTGTTACGGCGACCGGGTTCAGTCACGGCCTCGACCCCTCGCAAGGGTTGATTCTGTAGTTACTACAGGATTTATATACCTATGATCGGGGCGTGTGAACCCACGCGCGATGAGTGGTCGCCCCCGGTCTTTCATCACCACAGGCAGGCGGCGGAGGACGACAAGGAGCAAGGACAGTGTTCAAGAGGCTCAGTTCTGACCAGGTGGGCATTGTCCGAGCCTCAGCCGTCGCGCTCGCCTTCGCGGCGGTCGTCCTTGTGGTTGGCTATGCCTGGCTGCCTCCTGAATTGTTCGGCCTCAGCCCAGAGATGGACTTCGGTGAGCGGATCGCGTTCACGTTGAAGGCGAGTATTCTCATGTTTCTCTGGCTGGCCGGCTGCGTCGGCGCGGTGAGCAGAGGCAGGTTCTATTCGCCGGCGGATATACGGGGCTCGGCGTTCGGCAAACCCAGCCCGGCAATCGCCGTGCGTGCCGCGGTGCTGCAGAATTCATTGGAGCAGACAGTACTGGCTTTTGGCGCACATCTGACCCTAGCAGCGCTTCTGCGAGAAACCGAACTGGTGCTCATACCGCTGCTGGTTGCTCTGTTTCTGGTTGGCCGCATCACCTTTGCATTCGGCTACGCCAAACGAGTCTCAGGCCGGGCTTTTGGCATGGCGCTCACCGGCGCCTCAATAATCGCGAGCTATGGAATTGTGGTCGGGCTGATAGCCGCCGGACGCTGACGTCTGTCGCTCGCTTGGACGGCAAAAAACGATTGAAAGGCCTCTTGCTCCTGTAGCCACTACAGAATGTATGGTGCGTGAAAGGATTCGAGCCGGGCTCGAGAGAATAAGCAAATTTAGGAGACCGCAATGACTATTGAAGCCGAGGCTAGAAGCACCTTAGGCACGTTACGCTTCAAGGTTGAGGGCTTGGATTGTCAGAACGAAGTTCGGATGCTTCGTGCCGCGGTCGGTCCCGTCGTCGGTGGCGAGGACAAGTTGTCGTTCGACACCAAGGGCGGTGTCATGGAGGTCGCGGGCCTGACCGCTCCGGCACTCGATACCATTGAGCAGGCGGTCGCTACCACTGGAATGAGGGCACAATTGCTGGCTGAGCTGGATAAGTCCTCCGCGTCGGCGTGGCTGTTCAAGGTCGAGGGCCTCGATTGCAAAAACGAGGTCGCGATGCTCAAGCGCGAAATCGGCCCTCTGGTTGGCGGTGAGGACTGGCTCGCCTTCGACACAGCAAAGGGGTTGATGACGGTCGCGCCTCAGCACCGTGCCTCGATCGACGAACTCGTGAGCGGCATCTCAAGAACCGGGATGTCAGGCTCTCTCATCCAGGATGGTTCGGCCGAAACCATGCTCCTGCGTGTGCGCGGCCTCGACTGCAAGAATGAGGTGGCTGCTCTGACCAGGGAACTGGGACCGCTCGTTGGCGAGGATAAGCTCGCCTTCGACACTTCGCAGGGTGCGATGACCATTGCACCTCAGAGCGGGACAACCCTCCAAGAGATCGAACAGGCGGTCGCGCGAACCGGGATGCGGGCTGAGCTGTGGACAGCGCCGGCCGTTGCTGAGCAGGCAACCTGCGATGCCGCAGGATCCGCGTGCGGTTGCGCGACCAACGTGAAGGAAGCCCTCAGCCCGCCGCCGATCAATCTGCCTGGCGGCGTTGTCTATCGAATCCATGGCATGGATTGTGCCGACGAGATCGCCGCCCTGAAGCGCGAAGTCGGCCCGCTCGTTGGTGAGGACAAGCTCGCTTTCGACCTTCTTAACGGCCGCATGTCGATCGACATGGCGCCTGACGCCGCCTTGGAGGCCAAGATCGAGAAGGCCGTTGTACGCGCCGGCCTGCAGGCGGAGCCCTGGACCGAGGGCGCCACCAGCGAAGGGGCACGGGCAGAAGAGCGGCGCAGACGCATTCAATCATGGCTGACTGCTGCGAGCGGCCTGTTCGTCGCGATCGGATTTGCGGTTCACGCCTGGGTCGGAGGTGGAATCATCGCGGCCTTCGAGGCAGGCGAACATGGTGCAGGTGCAACGCCGCTGCTAAGCGTCATTCTCTATACGCTCGCCGCGCTTTGTGCTGTGCGTTACGTGGCCCCGAAGGCTTGGCTCGCGGCCAGGCGCCTGCGTCCCGACATGAACCTCCTGATGGTGATCGCCGTCGTGGGTGCGATCGGAATTGGCGCTTGGTTCGAAGCCGCAACGGTTTCGTTCTTCTTCGCGCTCGCCCTTGCTCTCGAGGCCTGGAGCCTCGGCCGAGCGCGGCGGGCCGTGGCGGCCCTGATGGAGCTCGCGCCGCCGACCGCGCGCATCATGCTTGAAGACGGCACGGAGAGAGACGTGCCGGCAGCCGAAGTCCGTGTCGGTTCGCACATCATTATTCGACCTGGCGATAAAGTACCGCTCGACGGCCGTGTGGCCGCCGGAGAGAGTGAGGTCAACCAGGCACCGATCACCGGCGAAAGCGTCCCGGTCTTCAAATCGGAAGGAGACGACGTTTTTGCAGGCACCATCAACGGCGAAGGCGCGCTGGACGTCGTGACCACCAAGGCGTCAAGCGATACCACGCTCGCGCAGATCATCCGCATGGTCGGCTCCGCGCAGGGCCGGCGGGCTCCCAGCGAGCAGTGGGTCGAGAAATTTGCACGCGTCTATACGCCCGTCGTTATGGCGCTCGCGATAGCCGTTTTTTTGGTGCCGCCGCTGTTGCTCGGTGGTGGCTGGGAGGTTTGGTTCTATCGCGCCCTCGTATTGCTCGTGATCGCCTGCCCCTGCGCCCTTGTCATCTCGACGCCCGTGACCATTGTGGCTGCCCTTGCGGGAGCTGCGAAGCAGGGCGTGTTGGTGAAAGGCGGCGTCCATCTCGAGACGCCGGCGCGCTTGAAAGCAATCGCCATGGACAAGACGGGGACGCTCACCGAAGGACGTCCTCAGGTCGTGGAGATCTTGGCGCTCGGCAGCCGAAACGAGGATGACCTTCTTCGGTTAGCAGCAGCCCTCGAGGCGCGCAGCGAGCACCCCATCGCCCGCGCTATTTTGGCGAGGGCAACAGAAAACGGCATTGCCGCACAACCGGCCGAGGCCGTCCAGGCCATCACGGGTCGCGGCATGACCGGCCGCGTCTCCGGTCGCGAAGTCTGGCTTGGGTCACGCCGCTACCTCGATGAACGCGCGGTCGGCTCACCGGCCATCCTGGAACGCGCCGACACACTTTCCGGCGCTGGCCGGACCATTGTCGCCGTTGGCGACGGCCAGGAAGTCTGGGGACTGATCGCTGTTGCCGATGCTGTGAGGGCTGAAGCCAAGGATATCGTCACCGCGCTGCATCGGGCGGGCGTGGAAAAAGTGGTGATGCTGACAGGCGACAATCGGGCCACCGCCGAGGCGATTGCCAAGCAGACCGGCATTGATGAAGTTCGCGCGGAACTTCTGCCCGGCGACAAGGTCACGGCCGTCGAGGACCTGGTTCGGCGCTATGGCGTCGTCGCCATGGTGGGTGACGGGGTCAATGACGCCCCTGCCATGGGCCGCGCCAATCTCGGCATTGCCATGGGCGCAATGGGGAGCGACGCAGCCATCGAAACGGCAGACGTCGCCCTGATGTCGGACGACCTCTCCAGACTTCCCTGGCTCGTGCGCCATTCACGAGCCACGCTCGCCGTCATTCGGCAGAATATCGCCTTCTCGATCGCCGTGAAGCTGTTGTTCACAGTGCTGACGGTGATCGGTCTCGCATCCCTTTGGGGCGCGATCGCCGCCGATGTTGGGGCCTCCCTGCTGGTCGTTCTCAACGGTTTGCGGCTCCTCAATCGGGAACAGCGCCAGAGAGATGGTGGCCCAGTCGGCGGCGCAAAGGTTCGAGCACAGGAGCGCCAGCATTCCACTGTGGCTCGCCCTGCAACTGCGCATTGAGCCAATAGCGGCCGCCCTGTATTGGGGCGGCCGCTGACGACAGAAATGCCGATCAGAACCCGAAGAACACAAGGAATCATCGTGGCCGAACGTCCCGCTAGAAATATCGCGATATGGGTTGGCGGCGCATTTGTGGCCGCGCTTCTTTTCGACGTTGCTACGAAGTGGTTGATCATAAATGCCGTCATGGTCCCGCCACGCGTGATCGAGGTTGTGCCCTTTTTCAACCTGACGCTCGGCTTCAACACCGGAGTCAGCTTCGGGATGTTCCAAGATGTCTTCCTCGAGCATCCGTTGGTGTTGGCCGGGATCAAAGTGGCGATCACGGTCGGTCTTCTCGTTTGGGCAATGCGGACCCGCAGGACCATTGAAGCAACGGCTCTCGGTTTGATCGCCGGCGGCGCCGCCGGCAACATCGTTGACCGCGTGCATCAAGGCGCGGTGACAGACTTTCTCGATTTTCACATAGGCAACTGGCATTGGCCGACCTTCAACATGGCGGATGTTGCAATCAGCATTGGCGTCGCGCTGCTCCTGGCTGGATCGCTTTTTTCGACCCAACCGGTGCTTCGCACGCAGGAGCCGCTTAGCAACGGGAAGCGCTGAGCATGGCGGCGCTGGAAATATCGTTGCTCGGGCTGGCGACAGCGGCCGCTGCCGGCGCTATCTCCTTCCTTTCACCCTGCGTCCTGCCGCTCGTGCCGGGCTACCTGTCCTATGTCGCTGGTGGCGCCGGCACGACCGGCAGCAGTGATGCGGTATCCCGGCTTCACATCTTCCGCCCTGCGCTGCTGTTCGTGCTCGGGTTCACGACCATATTCGTGCTGCTTGGAGTCAGCGCGATGGCCCTCGGCGGCCTTCTCCAACGCTTCCAGATGGAAACCAACCTGATCGGCGGAGCTCTGGTCATTGTCTTCGGTTTGGCGATGACGGGGCTCCTTCGCCTCCCGATACTCATGACCGACCGCCGATGGAACGGACCGCGCCAGGTCAATGGACCGGTCGGCGCCTTCCTGCTGGGTGTCGCCTTTGCCTTCGGCTGGACGCCCTGCATTGGCCCGGTATTGGGCTCCATCCTCACGGTAACCGCGACGTCATCAGGCAACGGCGCGATTCTTCTCGGAACTTACGGCCTCGGCCTCGGTGTGCCGTTTCTCCTCACGGCCCTCTTCATGGGAAACGCGGCAGCCGCATTGAAGCGCATGCGCCGCGTCGGTGCCGCGCTGAACATCGGCGGTGGTGCGGTCATGATCGGCGTCGGCGTTTTGATGATGACCGGGAGGTTGCAGGAGATCGCCATTTGGATGCTGATGACGTTTCCGATGCTGGGAGCGATCGGTTGAGGGACTCGCTGGCTGCCGCGAATTGCTGCGACTCGTCAGTCGGCTTCAGAACCCCCGCCGAACTTTGGCGCGTGATTCATCGGGGCGCGCCCGCGCCGCGCAACAACCGGGAGCCAGAATGACGGGAGCGTGTACTCAAGGCGTCGACACCGGATTCGTGGCGCTAGGCTATGGCAAGGTCGCCCTGCTCGGACTTGTCCAAGGCATCACCGAGTTGCTACCGATCTCTTCGACCGCCCATATGCGGATCGTGCCTGCGCTGCTCGGTTGGCAGGATCCTGGCTCAGCCTTTTCAGCCGCCATGCAGCTTGCAGCGCTTACTGCAGTCGTCAGTTATTTCTGGAGCGACGTGAGCCAACTAGCCACCAATTCGCTGCGTGCCGTCGCAAATCGGGATTTCCGAGATCGACACTTCCGCTTCTCGGTCGGAATTCTCCTTGCCACGATCCCGATCGGTATTGCCGGCCTTTCCTTGTCTGGAGCGTTGAACGCGTGCGGCTCGCCGCTTCGTACTCTCGAAGTCATCGGCTGGGCGTGCATCGTCATGGCTGTCCTCCTGGCGCTCGCGGAGATTTTTGCCCGGCACCGACGAACGCTTGAGAACACATCGGCCATCGATGCAATGATCGTGGGAATTGCTCAAATCGGAGCGCTGATTCCTGGCGTTTCGCGTTCAGGCTCGACTTTGACTGCGGCGCTCGCCCTCGGCCTGAAGCGAGATGAGGCGGCGCGGTTCTCATTCCTTCTTGGCCTGCCGGCAATCGCCCTGGCTGGCTTCAAGGAGCTCTGGGAACTCCACAAAGTGCAGCTTTCCGCCGACGGCTGGTCACTACTTCTTGTCGGGCTCGTCGTGGCTTCTATTTCCGCGTTCTGTGCGATTTGGGGGCTGATGCGCGTTCTCGAGCGTTTTTCCGCCTGGCCGTTTGTTATTTACCGAGGTGTTCTCGGTATCGTACTCATCTGGGCGGTTGCTTTGGGCTATTTCACTTGAGATGCAAAATATCGGAAACGTGTATGAGTGAAAAACAACAAGAAGAAGGTGAAATCGAGCTTGACGCGAGCAATGCCGCCGAACGCAGGACTCTTATCTGGGTTCTTGCCATAAACTTCTTGCAGGTGATCGTGGCCGGTGTCGTCGGCGTTATCGCAGACTCGACAGGTCTCTTGGGTGCCGCCCTGGATAATTTGGGAGATGCCGGCGTTTATGCCGTCAGCCTTTATGCCGTCGGCCGGACGATCGTGGCAAAGGTGCGAGTGGCGCGTCTTTCGGGTTTGCTTCTGATCGCCTTTGGACTTGCATTGTTCGTGGAGGTGCTTCGCCGTTTCTTCGTGGGTGCCGAGCCAATCGGCCTCGCCATGATCGTCACGGCTCTCGCCAATGCCGCGCTGAATGTAGTTTGCTTAAAACTGCTGCGGTCGCATCGGGATCGAGGTGTGCATCTCAAAGCGTCCTGGATCTTTACGACGAACGATATGCTGGCGAACGCCGGCATTGTCGCGTCGGGTGCCGCGGTCATGTTCTTCGCGTCCCCGCTGCCTGACCTAATCATCGGGTTGCTGGTTGGCGGCATCGTGCTCAAGGGTGGCTGGAATATCCTGAAGGAGGCGCACGATGCAATAGGTGATGGCTCGTCGCGGCCCAAGGGCCAGTCTAGTCCCGAGAACGACTGAAATAGTCGTAGTTTACAAAATGGTCTGTAGATTGGTTATGAGACGTGTCGACTCTTGATTCGGAGGAGTTCGGCATGTCTCAAAGCTATTATATTGGGCTGGATGTTTCCGCCCGAACAATCAATCTCTGCGTTGTCAACGCCGATGGGCAGGTAGCGCATGAACGAAAGCTTTCATCCAATCCGGAAGAGATTGCGCAGCATATCCTGTCGCTCCCGCTTCCAGTCGTCCGCGTCGGTCTCGAAGCAGGGATGCTGTCTCAGCACATTTATGGGCATTTAGCCGAAGCCGGCATTCCCATCGTGTGTGTAGAGACCCGGCACATGAAGGCGGCTCTCTCCGCGCAACTCAACAAGACCGACCGGCATGATGCGCGCGGAATCGCGCAGATGATGCGCGTCGGCCTCTTCAAACCCGTCCACGTCAAGACGCCGACAAGCCAGCGCCTTCGGACCGTCCTGACGGCCCGCCAACTCCTGCGAAACAAGCTCCAGGATGTTGAAAATGAAATCCGTGGTCTCATCCGAAACTTCGGATATCACCTCGGCAAAGTCACGGCGCGCGATTTCGAGCCGCGAGTACGGGAACTGATCGCAGGAAGCGACCTACACATAGTCGCTGATACGCTCCTGTTGGCGCGGCGATCGCTGCGGGAGCAGTTCGGTCGGTTGGACGATTTGCTTGTCCGTCTCGCGCGGGACGACACTGTTTCGCGCCGGTTTATGACGGTGCCGGGGGTCGGCCCGCTCGTAGCGCTCATCTTCCGGGCAACGGTCGATGTCCCATCTCGCTTCACTCGGTCGCGAACCGTTGGTGCCCATTTTGGTCTGACGCCGCGCAAGCACCAATCCGGCGAAGTGGATCGCACCGGCCGCATTTCGAGATGGGGTGACGCCATGACGCGCAGCGCGCTCTACGAGGCAGCACAGGTGCTACTGACTCGCGTAAAACGCTGGTCCACCCTAAAGGCTTGGGCTGCTCAGGTCTCGCGACGTCGAGGCCACAAGAAGGCGATCGTCGCCCTCGCTCGCCGCATCGGTGTCATACTGCATCGCATGTGGGTGGATGGAACTGAGTTCGACTGGGGTAAGCGGCCAGAGGCCGCCGCTCCTCTGACATAGGTTCGGTCAGGCGCAAGTCTGACTGAGGCGTCTCCCTGCGAGGGGACGAGGGACGGTGAGTTCGCAAATACGACTTGGCAGCGTCGGCATGTCCAACGCGAAGCCGCATTATAGATTGCTCCGCCGGCTCTTCTGATCCCATCCTGTGGCGGCCTCGTGCCGACCACGAAGAGAAGCATGATCCTCGCGGGAATACGGCTCAAAGCTGATCGTCGGGCCGGACCAATTCCATGTGGCTGACGCCGAGGGCCTGAGCCAATTCATAAAGCGTGATCACGGTCGGGTTCCTCCGGCCGCGTTCAAGGCTGCTGAGATACTGTTGACTGAAACCGGAGCGCGCTTCGACCTCTTCCTGGGTCAGGCCTTTCTCCCGACGCAGGCGGGCGAAGTTCCGGCCGACCAATTTGCGCATATCCATGCGCAGGAGGATCGTGATTTACATACTTTGAGTTTATCAACTATAGTATGTAAATGAGCCAGCGGAGCGCGCGGGAAGCCTCGCTATCCGATTGGCCCGAATAGAGAAGTCGTTTTAGTGGCGTGAATGCCGGGGTCTGTAGGAGGTGATCATGCATGATCACCGCCCGACAGGCACGGGCCGCGCGCGCATTGCTCGGTTGGACACAAGAGATGCTCGCAGAGAAGGCCCTGGTTTCGCTGACCGCGCTCAAGCGCCTCGAGTCCGTCAACGGACTCAAGGTGCATGAGAGCACGTGCGACCAGATTCGCCGGGCGCTGGAAGCAGCAGGCATCGTCTTCCTGTCCTCTGACCGAGGCGAAGGAGTGATGATTGTCGATGCCGCGAGACCTAACAAGCCAGAAGCGCTGGCCTGACAGCGGAGGTGTCAGGCGCAATGCGCCACACCTTTCGCAGCGATTTTTCGGTGCGCCTCTACAAATTTTGTCAATTTACGTTAACCATATGCACCGAGGCCTCGCGCCGAGAGACCGGGGGACAGATGGGGCAAGCTGACTTTCTGGACGAGCCGCCGCACAGCGAACACTTGACCGACTACGACCGCGCGCATTTTGAGACCTATCTTCGTTTGCTCGATGCGGAGGCCGACGCCGCGCATTGGGCCGAAGCTGTCCGCATGATCTTTGGACTCGATCCCGAAGAACAACCCGATCGTGCTCAGCACATTCATCAGACACATCTCGCCCGCGCGCATTGGATGACCGAGAACGGTTACCGCGACCTCCTGCGCTCCGCTTACCATTGAACACTCTCGACTGACCGAGCTTCGGGTGATGCGCTACATGCATCACCATATGTCGGTTGCCTGGCTTCCCTGATTTCAATTTTGACGCGACCTTCCAATCACATGCGTACCACCGCGCAGATTTGAGGAGGAGGAAGACGGCATGGTGGCGAAAAGGAACTGGCGAGATCCGACGAACTACCAATACCTGAGCGATCTGAATCCCGAAGGACTCGCTTGGGAGTTTCTCAGGCGAAATCCTGAATACCAGAAGGAGGCGGTAGCCTCCGACCCAGCGGACGACCGTGCCGCAGCCGCGCTAACGGCGCACTGGGGGTTGCGCTTTCCCGATAGCCCCAAACTTGTCCGCCATAGACGCAAAGATCTTCTGGAGCCCGGCCGTCGACCCGGCCGTCCTCATTCTGACAACTCAAAATGCCTCCACCATGCCAACGATGAACGTCACCATCGTCACGGCCGACGCCAGAGCCGCGGATGAGGGCCTCTACGTTCATTTCTCCTTCGGCACATCGCAGTTCGTAGCAATCTGTCTTGATGGCCACCCACCGGCTGGTCCGGTCGCGGCTGTGACGCTCATCGACCCGCACTTTCAGGATCGCATCGATGCGATCAATCGGTTCCGCGATGTGGCCCTGCGACGCGGAACTGCAATCGACAAGCGGATAACGCCGCACAGGCAGCGACAGCTGATCGAAATGCTCCGCACGATCGATGGACGCCAAGCGGGCGCCACCCATCAGGAGATCGCCGAGGCGGTGTTCGGCGCCGCCACAGTCAACGCCATCACCTGGAAATCCTCTTCGCTGCGCGACACGGTGATGCGTCGCGCTGCCACTGGCCTCGACCTCGTCTCCGGCGGCTATCGCCGCCTGCTTCTCGGCCACCGCCCCGACTTGAGCTAACCGCCGACCAGGGTGCGATTGTTTTCTGGAAACTTCGCACTCCCCCACGCCCCTTCTTCTCCGCCACCGTGACCCTGACGGCCCGCCGATATCCGGCGGCGCCAGCAAGGATCATGGAGGCACGATCATGTCCGCAGCCACCGCCGGCATCCCGCCGCGCTATCTGAGAACACCCGAAGCGGCCCGGTTGCTCAGCCTTTCCGCCCGCACCCTCGAAAAGCACCGCACCTACGGAACCGGTCCTGCCTACCGCAAACTCGGTGGCCGTGTCGTCTACTCCGTCGATGACCTGCAGGCCTGGGCGGAACGTGGCGTCAAGCAATCCACCTCCGACCCCGGCGTCGGCACGGTCCTTCCGGCCAAACGTCATGACGATCCGTCGTCTGCCGAGAGCCGCTGATTACTCCCATGACGACGCGGCCCCGCAAATCGGAACGGGAGCAGCTTGAGCTGTTCCGCGCTCTGCCGAGCGATCTCGCGCCGCGCGATGCGCAGGACCTCATGGCCTATCCGTTTTTCTCCCTATCCAAATCCCACCGCGTCGAGCCGATCGACTTCCGCACCGGTGAGATCGCCATCCGCGTGGAAGCCGTGCCAGAGCATGGGATGGCCACAATCTGGGATGCCGACATCCTGATCTGGGCGGCCAGCCAGATCGTCGAGGCGCGCGACAACGGCTTTCGCACTTCGCGCCTGATCGCCACTACCCCATACGAAATCCTGACCTTCGTCGGACGTGGCACCGGCGCGCGCGACTATCGCCGGCTGAGAGCCGCGCTCGACCGGCTGCAATCGACCACGGTCGCAACCACCCTGCGCCAGCCACCGTCCAATCCACGCAGCCGAAATGAAGGTGCGCCGAGCAGTCGTACGACCGGTAGGCGCATGCACCGCTTCTCCTGGATCAACGAATGGACCGAGCGCGCCGACGCGTTCGGCAATCCGGACGGAATCGAGCTCATCGTGCCGGACTGGTTCTACAAGGCGGTGCTGGACGAGGCGCTCGTCCTCACCATCGACCGCGCCTATTTCGGACTGACCGGCGGGATCGAACGCTGGCTCTACCGGATCGTGCGCAAGCATGGCGGCAGGCAGAAGCGCGGCTGGCGGTTCGACTTCCGGCATCTCTACGTCAAATCCGGGAGCCTTTCACCGTTCAAGCGCTTCGCCTTCGAACTGCGCGCGATCATCCAGCGCCAGCCGCTGCCCGGCTATACGCTGTTTCTCGAAATCGAAACGGGCGGGCGCACGCTGCTCGCCTTCGAGCCGGCGCCCTGTGGACAGGCTGTGGAAGCCGTCGTGCTATCGGGAACCCGGACTATCGTGCCATCGGGAACCGACCCATCGTGCTATCGGGAACCCAAACCGCATCTAACCTCTTCCACAGAAAGCGAAAATCGACCCCTTAACTTAGAGTCTAACAAAGAATCTAACTTTTGTAGGGGCGCGCCTTCTGGAGAAAAGCGCTCTCCGACGGGCCGAAAAGAGGAAGAGCGCGGACGCCGGACGGCTGTCGGTTTCCCCAAAAGCGTG
>NZ_DEPM01000195.1:9630-12360 GCF_002358775.1 Martelella sp. UBA3392 | reverse complement strand
TCGAAGATCCGCTGGTGCATGCGCTCGACGATGCGGGCCGCACGCTGCATGTAGAGAAGCTCCTGATCCGACTTCACCGCGCGCTGCCAGTTCACCAGGCTGTTGGCGTTGACGAAAGCGGCATTGGGCAGGTGCTGCTGCAGCGAGGCATGGGCCTGCGCGGTGTACCAGTAATTGTCCATCTCCACGCCGATGCGCGTCTTGTCCCAGCCGCGCTCCTCAAGCCGCGCGGCGAGAAAATCCATCGGATGGCGAACATCCGACTGCACATAGTGATCCGGATAGCCGATCATGTCGTCTTCCGACATGAAACAGGTGCGCTTGGCGCCATTGCGGTCCTGATCGCGACCGAACCAGACGGGGTCGCCGTCGGGACCGACGATGACGCACTGATGCACATAGAATGACCAGCCGTCATAGCCTGTCAGCCAGGCCATGTTGGACGGGTCCGAGACGATCAGGACCTCCACCTCGCGGTCTTCCATGGCCTTGCGCGTCTTCTCGATGCGCTTGGCAAACTCGCTGCGTGAAAAGGCCAGTTGCGGTGCGGACATGTCTTTTGCTTTCTATACCGTATGACTGCCGATCATGCCTCGGAGTCGAACGCGACGCCGAGACCCAGTTGATCTGCCCTCTTGAGGGCGAGCGTTGCGATGGCCGTGTCCTGCACCCCGGTTCCGGTCAGGTCGGCAATGGTGAGGTCGGACGGCGCAAGACGCGCCTTCGCGGCACCCGTGATGATATCTCCGAGTTCGGCGAACCGCTTTTCGGAGGGCATGACGCCCGCCGCAATCGCAGACCGCAGTTCGCCGAGTTCCGCGGTCTGCGACTGGCGGTCGGGCACATAGGCATCGGCCCTGGCCAGACATGCCGGCTCGATCTCGTTCTTGGAATGCTGGTCGGAGCCCATGGCGGTGACGTGCTGACCGGGCTTCAGCCAATCCGCTTTCAGGACGGGCGCGGTCGCGGGCGTCGTCGTGACCACGATATCGGCCGCGCTGACGGCCGCTTCCGCATCGGCCACAGCCACGGCCGCAATGCCGTTCTCACGGGCGACGCGCTCGGCCAGCGCCTCGGCTTTGGCAATATCGCGCGCCCAGATCAGTGCCCTTTTCACCGGACGGACGAGCATCAGCGCCTGCAATTGAAGCCGCGCCTGCATGCCCGCGCCGAAAATGCAGACCGTCGCGGAATCTTCGCGCGAACAGTGCCTAGCCGCCACCGCGCCGGCGGCGGCCGTGCGCATGTCGGTCAGATAGCCGTTGTCGAGAAGCAGCGCTTCGAGAACCCCTGTCCTGGCCGAGAAAACCATCATCAGCCCGGACGTGCTCGGCAGGCCGATCTTTGGATTGTCGAAGAAGCCGGGCGAGACTTTAATGGCAAAACTGTCGAGACCGGGCACATAAGCCGTCTTCACGTCGACTTCGCCATTCGCTTCCCTGATCGCGAGACTCAGGATCGGCGGCATGACCACCTTTCCGCCGGCAAGCGCCGCAAAGGCGTTCTCGACGCACGCTACGACCTCGCCGTCGAGCGGCACGGCTTTCATCAGATCGGACTGGGTGAGGATCTTGATCTTCGGCATTTCAGGCAACCTCCTTCATGAGATCGACATCCTCGCCGCCAATGACCCGGAAATGCTGCTCCATGTCCACATTGCCGCCAGACAGGATGAGCGCAACCGGTCCTTTCGGTTTGAACGTTTGCGCGAGGACCGCGGCAATCCCCACCGCGCCTGCCCCTTCGACGATCTGCCGCTCCTGCCAGTAGGCATGGCGCATGCCGGCGGCGATCTGGGCTTCGTTGAGCAGCCAGGTTTCATCGACCAGATCGCGGGTCATGGCGAAGGTATAGCGGTTCGATAACCCGATCCCGCCGCCGAGGGAATCGGCCAGCGTCGGTTGTTCCTCGACCCCGATCGGCGCGCCCGCCTTCAGGCTTGCGATCATCGCGGCGCCGCGCTCCATGGTGATGCCGACGATGCGAATATTCCTGTTCCGCGCCTTGCACGCGGCTGCCACCCCGGCAATCAGCCCGCCGCCGGAAAGCGGCACGACGACGGTATCGACATCGGGGATTTGATCGATGATTTCGAGGCCCAGCGTTCCCTGCCCGGCGATCACCGAGCGGTGATCGAAGGGCGGGATCATCGTCATGCCCTCGGCGACCAGCTTGTCGACTTCGGCCTGGGCTTCGTCCTGAGACCTGCCGACGATGCGGACCTCCGCGCCAAGCGCCCGGATGCCGTCGACCTTCACCTGTGGCACCAGTCGCGACATGCAGATCACGCAGCGCACGCCGGAAGCCTTCGCGGCATGCGCCAGAGCCCGGCCGTGATTGCCGGTGGACACGCCGACAACGCCTGCCTTCCTCTCCTCATCCGACAGAAGGGAAACCGCATTGGCCGCTCCGCGCAGCTTGAAACTGCCGGTATGCTGCAGATGTTCGAGCTTGAGGTGCACCGGCACGCCGGCAATCGCCGAAAGCGTGTCGGAGACATCGACCGGCGTTTGACGGATGGTCGCGGCAATGCGTGCGCGCGCCGCCTCGATTTCCCCGATACCGACAAAATCCGATTGTGTCATGCCGCAAATCCTGCGTTCACGCCGTCAAGCTGCAGCGTGAACAGTCGCCCGTATTCGGTGGGGCGCCAGTCCCTGAACCCGCCGCGGCGCAGCATCTCCCAGGCGCTCGCCTGGTTGGATGTCACCACCGGCTTTCCGGTTCGCT